>DIKC01000022.1 GCA_002421565.1 Desulfobulbaceae bacterium UBA5628
AATTCCGCGAAATAATGGCTGGCCACGGCCATTCCCGGGAAACCCTCCTCGACCGCCTGGAATGCTTCGGCGGCTTCGAGGATGCAGCTGCGGCCATCCGGAGGCAACCATGAAGCGGCAACTCGATCTCAACATTCATCACCTGACCCGGGTGGAAGGGCACGGCAATATCCACATCCGGATCAAGGACGGCCAGCTGCGGGAGGCCAAATGGGAGGTGGTGGAAACCCCGCGCTTCTTCGAGGCGATGCTGGTCGGCAAGCATTGGGAGAACGCCCCCTACATCTGCGGCCGGATCTGCGGCATCTGCTCCATTGGCCACACCCTGGCCGCCATCCGGGGGGTGGAAAACGCCTTCGGAATCATGCCCTCGCCCCAGACCGCCGACCTGCGGCTGTTGCTCAAGCACATGGAGACCCTGCAAAGCCATATTCTCCATCTTTACTTTCTCGCGGCCCCGGATTTCTTCGGAGCCGGCAGCGTTCTGCCCCTGCTGACCAGCCATCCGGAGGAAGTCCAACGCGCCCTCCGCCTGAAACTGCTGGCCAACGACGCCTGCGACCTGATCGGCGGCCGCCGCCTCCATCCCACCCGGACGGTGGTGGGCGGCTTCACCATGCTGCCGGAGGCCAAGCAACTGGCCCACCTGGAACAACGCTTGGCGGCGGCAGCCGATGATCTGGCCGCGGCGGTGGAACTGTTCGCAACCCTGAAAATGCCGGACTTCAGCCGGAGAACCGAGTTTGTTTCGTTGCTGGGAGAAGACGATTATCCCTTTATCGGCGGCCGCCTGCTTTCCTCGGACGGGGTGATCAAGGAAGAAGGGGAATACCGGGCGATGACCAATGAGTATTGCGTCGCCGATTCAACTTCCAAGTGGAGCCGCCTGTCGCGGGAATCGCTGGCGGTGGGCGCCTTGGCCAGGGTCAACAACAACTTTGCCCGCCTCCATCCGGTGGCCCGGCGGGCCGCCAAGGCCTTGGGCCTGTCCCCGGTCTGCCACAATCCCTTCATGAACAATCCGGCCCAACTGGTGGAATGCGTCCAGGTGGTGGATGATGCGCTTCGGATCTGCCGCAGATTGCGCCGGGCCAAACCGCAACCGCCCCGCCAACCGGTGACCGCCAGGGCCGGCAAGGGAGTGGGGGCGGTGGAAGTGCCGCGCGGCATCCTCTATCACGCCTACGAATTCGACCGCCAGGGCCGGATACGTCAAGGCTGACTGCGTGATCCCCGCCAGCCAGAACCACGCCAACATCCATCACGATCTGGCCGCTCTCGCCCGTCAGGGCGCGGCCCAAGGGAGCAGCGACGCCGAAATCGAACTGCTGGCTCAGATGCTGGTGCGGGCCTACGATCCCTGCATCTCCTGCTCGGTACATTGAAGCCATCGTGCCGACTTTCACGATTGACACCGACTGCCACGATTCATTATAACAAACTATAAACACTGAACATTCTTCTTCCTCAAACCTCTCTGGGAGGAACCAGCGGTGGCAAACGACAAAAACTATCTCTCCGCCCAAGAACCTTGGGATCTGCCCGGCGACAGCGGGCCTGCGGCCCCCATCGTGCGAGGTAATTTCCGGGAACCAATTGCCGATGGGGATGGAGTATTGGCGCGGATCGCCAACCAGGATTATCAGGTACTCGATATCTGCCATAATGGCATCGGCCTGGCGGTGGGAAGCCTGGACAGCTTTGCCGACGGCGCCCGTTGTGAGCTGACCCTGCGGGTCAGGGAGCAGAGCATGAAAATCAGCGCTCTGGTCGCCCATATCTCTCCCGGCATAAAGTGGAATGAATGCCATTGCGGACTGGAATTTGTTACCATTAAACCCCAGGATGCGGAATATCTGCAACGCTTTATCGCTGAGCACCACGCCCGCCTCTTCCGGGAAAATTCGCCATCCTCATGATGGCCAGAGGAAGTTGAAATCAATGCCCAGACATGGCCAGCGCGATATTCTGGATGAACTGCTCAAGGGCATAACCGGAGAAGTGCCGGCCGGGGATGCCGAACTGGAACGTTTGCTACGGAGGGAAGTAAGCGAGGAGGCTCCACCGGAAAAGCCCAAGAAAATCGCGGCCCGGCCAAAGGGTGGCGCTAAGAAAAAAACCACCCATTACCTCTCGGCAGAGACCTGCGGTGAACTGGACAGCGCCCGAGAACGGATCAACTTACTGGTTCGCCGTCGCTTGTCGGCCAAGGTTTCCAAATCAAAAATTGTCGATCAGGCGATAAAAATGATTCTGCGTGAATTTGAGGAACAGGGAGAAAGCAGCCCTCTTATCCAGGAAATTATGCGCGATATTCCGCGCAAATGATTCCCCTGGACGGGGAATAACCAGAAGGGGAAGGCGGATCACATGATCACTATTATCTGTCCTCACTGCCAGAAACAGCATAATATCGACGAGAAAAAAATCCCCCCCAACGTGCGGATGGCGCGCTGTCATGGCTGTCGGCAGCAGTTTCCCCTGGAGATTCCCGGGAGGGTAGCGGAAGTAGCAACAGCGGTTCCGGCGGTGGCCACTCCGGTTGCCGGCTCGCAACCAGCAACCTTGCCAAAAACCAGGCGGATCGGGGTTTCATTGAGCAAGGGAGGGGTCGGCAAGACCACCACCTCGGTCAATCTGGCCGCCGGCCTGGCCCTGGCCGGGAAAAAAGTATTGCTGGTAGACACCGATACCCAGGGGCAAGCAAGTTTCATGCTCGGAGCCAAACCCAAGGGCGGTTTGACCGAACTGGTAAGCGAGGAACTCCCCCCGGCCGAGGCGGTTGTGCAGGTGCGCCGTAACCTCTGGCTCCTGGCCGGCGGCAAGTCCCTGGCCGGGATCAAACGCCTGATCGACCGCAAGGATTACGGCGGCGAACTTACCATCGGCCAGGCCCTGGTTCCGATCGAAAAGGATTACGATTATGTGGTGGTGGACACCTCCCCCGGCTGGGATCCCTTGACGGTCAATGTCCTCTTTTATGTCTACGAGCTGCTCCTGCCGGTTTCCCTGGAAGTAATGTCCATTCAAGGTTTCGGCGAGTTTCTGAAAAGCATCGCCGCCATCCAAAAATTCCGTCCTGAGGTTGAGCTCCGCTACATCCTGCCGACCTTTCGCGACATGCGGGTCAAGAAAGGGGGAGAATTTCTCGACTATCTGGAAAAGGCCTATGGCGACAAGGTCTGCGATCCGATTCGCTACAATGTCCGGCTTTCCGAGGCGCCGGCCTATGGCCAGACCATTTACGAATTCGCCCCCGGTTCTCCGGGTGCCCAGGACTACCGGACCCTGATCCGCAAAATCACCGGCGAACCCGACCTCTTCAAATAAAGTCTATCCGCCTTAACCGCCAACAAAAAAACCCCGCCATCCGTACAAGTCGGATAGCGGGGTTGGGCTAAAGAATTCGGCGG
>DIKC01000043.1 GCA_002421565.1 Desulfobulbaceae bacterium UBA5628
CGGCCGGGGTGATCCACAGCGACTTTGAACGGGGCTTTATCCGGGCCGAGGTGATCGCCTACCAGGATTTCATCGCCTGCGGCAGCGAGGCCAAGGCCAGGGAAAAGGGGCTGCTGCGCTCGGAAGGCAAGGAATACGTGTTCCAGGACGGCGACTGCGTCAACTTCCGCTTCAATGTTTAGGAGGATTTCGCGATGTTGAAAACCAACCGGCAACAACTGGTCTGTCAATCGGTGATCGGCGAGATCACCTCGCCCCTGGGGGGAATCAACCCCTACCGGATCGATCCCGAGGGCCGCTCCGACATCTATCCGGGAGTGGGCGGAATCACCTACAACCTGCGGGTCGGCGACCGGGCCCGCGGCCTTTTTGCCGACCATGTCGAGCCCGGGGTGTCGATCAGCAACTTCAGCCAGTACCAGGGCCAGCCCGGCCCTAACCGGGCGCTCAATCTCTTTGCCTGCGCCGGCAACCAGGCCACGGTGGTCTCCGGTGAGGCCAAGGGGGAAAAGGGGCGGGTCACCGGCAAGCACGGCGGCATCGAGCATGTCCTGCTCGATTTTCCCCCGCCGGTGCTGGAGAAGCTGGTAATCGGCGACAAAATCCAGATCAAGGCCTGGGGTTGCGGCCTGAAGCTGCTCGATTTTCCCACCATCCGGGTGATGAACCTCGATCCCGATCTGCTCGCCGCCCTGCCGCTGACCGCCCGTAAAAACGGCAAGCTGGAAGTGCCGGTCAGCCACCGGGTGCCGGCCCGGATCATGGGTTCCGGGATCGGGGCCAGCCAAAGCCACAGCGGCGATTACGACATCCAGCTCTTTGACCGGGAAATCGTGGAAGAACACGGCCTGGCCGATCTCAGGCTGGGCGATCTGGTGGCGATCACCGACGCCGACGCCGCCTTTGGCCGCATCTACCGGACCGGCGGGGTGGTAATCGGAATCGTGGTCCATTCCGACTGCGTCCTGGCCGGCCACGGGCCGGGGGTGATGGTGGTGATGAGCGCCGGCGGCGGCGAAATCAGCCCGGCCCTCTCCCCCTCCGCCAATATATGTAATTATCTTGACACTTTCCCGATGGGCAAAAGCAAAAAAGGCGACCGCAAAAAATGATATTTTTTTTGCCTTTATCCCATAGTTAAGGGTATATTCAGCGAATGTTGAAAACCATCCTCATCGTCGATGATTCCGCCATGATCCGGCGGATCGTCAGTCAGCTTGTCCAACAACTGGGGCACCAGTCGATCGCGGCGGAAAACGGCGAACTGGGCTGTGAACTGGCCCTGGAAATCAAGCCGGACATGATCATCATGGACATCGAAATGCCGGTCATGGACGGTTTTGCCGCCACCCGCCGAATCAAGAACGACCCGGCCACCGCCCACATTCCGGTGGTCTTTTTCACCGCCCTGGGCAGCGAGGAAAACATCCAGCAGGCCCGGGAAGCAGGCGGCACCGGCTTTCTCAACAAGCCGATCTGCAAGGAAGAACTGGGGCAGGCGATCAGCGACATCCTGGGAAGCGACTGATCATGGCCTCGATCCGGGATTATCTTTTTGATACCGATTTTCTCGAACAATCACTGACCTATCTGACCGACACCCTGAAACTGGCGGTCAGCGTCATCGACAGCCAAGGCCAAACCGTGCTCAATCACCCCGCCCCGGCCGGCGAACTGCCGGCCCGCCGGGAATTTTCTTTTCAATTCACGCTCCCGATCGGCGGCCTGCGCTGCGCCGCCCCGGACGAAACCGCCCTCGACCAAGCCGAACCCCACATCCGCTACTGCCTGGCCGCTCTCCACAATCAGTTGCAGCGGGAGGCCGAACTGCGGGAAACCACCGACGAGATGCTGCGTCTCTCCAGCCAGCTCAACTTCCTCTACCAGGTGGCCCGCAAGATCGTCGGCATCGACGACATGCGCAAGTGCTACCAGATCATCCTGGCGGAAATAGCCGGAGCGATCAAGGCGGACCAGGGCTTCATCCACACCCGGGGCCGCTGGGAGGAAGAAATCCGGGTCACCCACCGGATGAGCGACCAGGAAGTGGATACGGTCCGCTACAATCTCTGCCTGCGCCACGCCAACGCCGACCATACTATCATCTGCGCCAGTGAAACCGGCGCCTCCCTGCTCTTCTCGCCGATCAAGGAAAAGGAAGGGAGCAGCGGCCAGGCGGTCTTTATCCGGGAGCCGGGGCAAAGGCCCTTTTCGGCCTACGAAAAACAGTTCGTGGGGATCATCGAAAACATCATCTCCCCCACCTTCGAGACCCTCCGCCTTTACGACAGCCTCCAGGATCTTTACCTCAACACGGTCAAGGCCCTGGCCGCGGCCATCGACGCCAAGGACGAATATACCCACGGTCACTCCTTCCGGGTCGCCAAGTACGCCATCGCCATCGGCAGCCAGCTGGAACTCGACAACCTCCACCTCAACGACCTGGAAATCTCCGGTTATATGCACGATCTGGGCAAGATCGGGGTCTCCGAAATGATCTTGGGCAAACCGGGTAAGCTTACCCACGATGAATTCCGGCTGATCCAGAAGCATCCGGTCTTCACCGACAAAATTCTCCAGCCGATCAAGCTGCCCGACCGCATCCTGGAAGGGGCGATTCAGCACCACGAACGGATGGACGGCACCGGCTATCCCTACGGCCTCAAGGGGACTGAAATTTCGCTCTTCGGCCGGATCATCGCGGTGGCCGACGTTTTTGACGCCCTTACCTCCAAACGCCCCTACCGCGATGCCCTGCCGGTGGAAGAGGCGCTCAAGACCATGTGCGACGGCATCGATTGCCAATACGACCGCGAGGTACTTCTCGCCTTTATCGCCGCCCTGCGGACCAACCGGCTGGAGGAGATGCTGGGGGAAATCAACCTCGGCCTGCGCTACGAGGCGGTCCAGAATTTCAACCAATTCCTGGTCGAACTGACCGAATTCACCATGAGCCCCGCCCGCCAAGAAACCACCATTACCAAAGGAACCACTGAACCGTGAACCACGACCGCGACCGCCTCAAGCAGATCCTGCTGGAAAAATCGTACCGCCAGGGAACCTTCAAACTCACCTCCGGCAAGGAGTCCGATTTTTACATCGACGGCAAGCAGACCACCCTCTCGGCCGAAGGCGCCTACCTCTGCGGCAAGCTGCTCTTCGCCCTGCTCCGGCAACAGCCGGAAAAAATCGAGGCGGTGGGCGGCATGACCCTGGGGGCCGACCCCCTGGTCACCGCCGTCTCCCTGGTCAGCTTCCTGGAAGGGGTGCCGATTCCGGCCTTCATCGTCCGCAAGGAATCAAAGGGACACGGCACCGGCCAATACCTGGAGGGCCGCAATAATCTGCCGGCCGGGGCGCGAGTGGCGCTGCTGGAGGATGTGGTCACCACCGGCGGCACCCTGCTCAAGGTGATCGAACGGGTGGAGGCGGAAGGTTACAAGGTGGGGCTGGTGGCGACCATTGTCGATCGCCAGGAAGGCGGGACCGAGGCCTTGGCCGCCAAGGGGTATCAACTACAAGCCCTCTTTACTCGCCAAAGCCTGCTGGCGTAAGATGACCATCTCCACCAACCCCATGCTCACCGGCATGAGTTGTCCCCAGTGCGATCAGGGCCGGCTCGGGGTGTTGCGCAGTTGCGGCCGGGTGCGCCTCTGTTGCGACCAGTGCCGGCACCAGTTCCAAATCCACGAGGTGGCCGACCGTCTCGACGATCGCGCCGAGGAAATTCTCTCCCGCTGGACCTGCATCATCTACGACTGATCGCTACCACTCCAGGCGCAGCAGCCCGTCCAGCGGTTCGACCCGGCTGATTTTCAAACGCACCACTTCCCCAGGCTGAACATTGATCCCCCGGCTGGGCGGCAAATCCGCGTCAAGCAGGCAATCGAGCAGCACCACGCTGACCCGTCGCGGCCCCCGGGCCACCACCAGGGCCTCGACCCGTTCCTTGCCGGCCGCCAGGTATTTCAACAGCCAGTAACGATGCCGTTCCCGCCTGGTCTGATTGACCCTGGTCTGGGTGGTGTTGATCGCGGCGATGAAGTCCAGCATCTCGCTTTCGGAAAAGCCGCTCCCTCCGAGCCGGCGCAAATGGTAAAGCTGATGCTGCATCACCAGGTCGAGCAGACGGCGGATCGGCGAGGTCAGGGTGGTGTAGGCGGCCGCCCCCACCCCGCTGTGGCGGCGGGGAGTGGTGAGAATCTGCCCCGGCTTGAGCTGCTTGCGCTGCCGCCAGATGGTGAACAAATCCTTTTCCTCGCCGTAAACCAGGCGCTGGTGCGGCTCGTCCTGGGTGCGGAAGAGGCCCGGCGCCTGGCGGGCGGCGACAAAATCCGCCCCCACCATGTTGGCCAGCACCATCATTTCCGCCACCAGCAGCCGGGCCGGCTGGTCCACATCCTCCAGGCTGACTTCCGGATTGCCGTGGCCATCGATCCGCAGATTGACATCGGGAATCGGCAGGATCACCGCATCCGCTTCCACTCGCCGCCGCCGCAGGGCGCGGGCCAGGGCGAGCAACGCCTTAAGCTCGGGATCACTTGCCAGCAAATCGGCCGCTGCCTCATAGGTCAAACGCCGCTGAACCGTGACCAGACTGGCCACGATTTCGGAATCGATAATCTCGCCGCTTTCGCTCAAGGTGACCAGAAAACTCATGGCCGGCCGTACTTCGCCAGCGATCAGGCTGCATAATCCTTCCGAAAGCAGGGGCGGCAGCATGGGAATCTGGGAGTCGTCGAAATAGATCGAGGTTACCCGCTGGCGGGCGGTTTCAAAGAGCAGGGTGCCGGGTTTGACGAACCAGGCCACGTCGGCGATATGGACTCCGACCCGGTAATGTTCGCCAAGGCGTTCGATATGGAGGGCGTCGTCCAGGTCGCGGGTGGCGGCCCCGTCGATGGTGAGCAGCGGCAAATGGCGGAGGTCGCGGCGGCCGGCGGCCAGCAATTCCTCGGCAGTGGGAGCGGCAATGGCGGCGGCTTCCGCCAGCACCTCGGCGGGAAAGGCGGTGGGCAAGCCGGCCTTGAGCAACGGCAGATTTTCATCCGCCCGCCAGACCCCGACCTTGACCAGCAACTCGTAAACATCGTGGGGCCGGGTCAGGCCGGCAGCCTTGAGCAGTTCCCGAGCCAGTTCGCTTTCCTCGGCCTCGTTGCCGTGGAGATAAAAATCCCGCAGCAGCCCCAGGCATAAATCCTGTTCCGGCCACGCTTCGCCGCCCAGGCCGTCCGGCCCTTGGGCAAAAAGACTTTTCAGGCGGGCCGCCCCCCGCGCCAGCAGGGCCTGGCGCTCCCGTTCCCGCTCCAGCTTGGCCCGCAACTGCTCCACCACCTCGGCCGGATGGGCCATGATCCGGCCATCCTTATACTTGAAATAGAGGCGATCCTCAAAGACGCAACGCAGCCAGGCCGCCACCCGGTCGTCGTCAACCGGGCCGCCGAAGCTTAATTCCGCGAGAAATTCCGGGGCAAAGAGGGTGTCTCCCTCGGCGGCGGCCAGTTGCCAGACCTCTTCCACCCCCACTTGGGCCATCAAGGTTCGGCGGTGGTGGTCGGCTTCCTGCAAGCGCTGGCGTTGCTGGTCGCGGGAAAGGCCGGCGGGCAAAGGTTTATGGTCGTGATGGACCACC
Organism: Desulfobulbaceae bacterium UBA5628; assembly: GCA_002421565.1. Lineage (GTDB taxonomy): Bacteria > Desulfobacterota > Desulfobulbia > Desulfobulbales > Desulfurivibrionaceae > UBA5628. The sequence continues at coordinate 5,633 of DIKC01000043.1, forward strand.
CGCCCCTCGGGCAGGTTCAATTCCCGGCCGTTCTGGTTGTAAATCCGCAGCCGCTTCTGGTTGTGCTCCAGCACCACCCCGCAGATGAAGCGGCCCTGCTCGACATATTCGACAATGGTTCCAGGCAAGATCATAGGCAGCAAGCTCTACCAGGATTTCCCGCGATTGTCACCAAATAAGCACCACCTGTGACAGGGCACCATCCAGCCCGCCCCAACTTTGACTTGACCCTACGACCTGTGGCCTTTTGTCTTGCAATCGGGATTGATTGCATATATGCTGTCACCATGGTTTCCTTGGTGATCGATACGAATGTTTTCGTGTCAGGCCTTCGCTCGACGGGTGGAGCTTCGCGCGAGGTGTTGCGACGAGTATTGACCGGGCGCTATGAGCCTCTGTTCGGCAACGCACTGTGGCTGGAGTACCACGATTTGCTGGGCCGCCGAGTGTGGGGTAATTCGACAACGGCAGCGGAACGGCTAGCGGTTCTGGCCGCCCTGGCCAAACGCGGCCGTTGGGTAACGGTGTATTACAACTGGCGGCCCAACTTGCCGGACGAGGCCGACAATCACCTGATCGAATTGGCCTTGGCCGGAAACGCCGAGGCGATTGTGACCCATAACGTGCGGGATATACGTGGCGGCGAACTGCATCTCGGGGCGCTGCGCATCCTGACGCCCGCGCAATGTTTGGAGGAATGGCGATGAGTACTTTGACGATTCGTTTGCCCGACGATACGGCGCAGCGTCTGAAGGCGTTGGCCAAAAGCCGCGGGCTGAGTACGAACAAGCTGGTGGAGCAACTGAGCGCCCATGCCCTGGCGGCCTGGGATACGGAAAACCATTTTCGCGCCCTGGCGGCGACCGGTAACGTCAAGCAAGCACTGGAAATCCTGGATCGGCTGGACGCCGAGGACAGGGCGAGGGGCGGGAGCCATAATTAACGGGAACGAACAAGCAAGGTTAGGCTTTTTCCTGACAACAGGCCGCCAGAGATGCTATATGGTTAGCAAACGATCCAGGCAAACGCCGTGTAGTGTGCTCGTTGAGCCTACGGCCTAGTACCATGTAACATTGTTTAAT
>DIKC01000082.1:0-9273 GCA_002421565.1 Desulfobulbaceae bacterium UBA5628
CCACCAGATTGACCAGGGAAGCGTAGCGCACCTTGATCAGCAAACGGCCGAGGAAATAGGTAAGGGGCGCCACCCGGTAGGAAACCACCATCGGCACCCCAAGCAGGGCCAGTTCCAGGGTAACGGTGCCGGAAGCGGCCAGAACCGCGGCGCAGGCCGCCATGTGCCGATGACGCTCCGCCGGTTCAACCAGGCTGATTTCAAGCTCAGGGCAATCCACCAGGCCGTGCTCCATGAGCAGTTGCCGATCCAGACCAGGGGCCAGGGGAATGATGAACGATAGTTGGGGGTGGCGCTCCTTGAGCCGCCGGGCCGCGGCCAGGAAAAGGGGCAGCATCACCGCGATTTCCCGGCGGCGGCTGCCCGGCAATAGGCCGACCAATGGCGCCCGGATGGGGACAGATTTCAAATCTGTCCCCAAAAACTCTGTCCCCAAAGACTGGGCCAGTTCATCCACCAGGGGATGGCCGACAAACTCCACCGCCATGCCCCGCTGCCGGTAAAATTCCTCTTCAAAGGGGAGAATCACCGCCATTTTATCCACCAGCCGCTTGATGGTCCGCATCCGGCCGGAACGCCAGGCCCAGACCTGGGGGCTGATGTAATAAAAAACCGGAATGCCCAGCTTCTTGGCCTTGGCGGCCAGCAGCAGGTTGAAATCGGGGTAATCGATCAGGATCAGCAGTCGCGGCCGTTTTTCCCGGAGGAAATCTTCCAGGATTCGCTTGGCGGCCCGGATATCCTTGAGGTGGCTGATCACCTCCCAAATCCCCACCACCGCCATCCGGGCCGCGTCGTAGAGGATTTCCACCCCCTGGGCCGCCAGGGCCGGGCCGCCCATGCCGCTGATCAGGAGATCGGGCCGCAACTCCCGCAGGGCCTGCACCAGATGGGCGCCGTGGAGATCGCCGGAGGTCTCGCCGGCCACGATCATAATCCGAGGGGAGGAATCGGCTGCGCCGGTCATCGCCTTTACTGGGGCCGCAGCAGGTCTCGCACCTGCTCGGCATTGGCCTTGATCTGGGCGATGATTTCCTGGGCCACGGCCAAGGCCCGCCGCCCCTGCTCGCCATCCACCTTGGGGGTGATCCGTTCCCGGACGCAGCGGACAAAGTCGCGCAGTTCCGCTTCCAGGGCATCAGCTTTCCCCAGGGCGGAACGGGTGATCTCCGGCTGGGGCATGGCGTCGGGGCCGGCCGGCTCCTTGAGGCGAATGACCATCATCTCCTTTTTGGCGTAATCCACCGAAATATAGGCGCCGGGCTGGAAAATCCGCAGGCGGCGGATGTTGTCCAGGGAAATGCGGCTGACCGTGATGTTGGCGGTGCAGCCGTTTTCAAAGATGAGCCGGGCATTGGCAATGTCGGTGGTCTGGGTCGCCACCGGCACTCCCACCGTATGGATGGTGCGGATCGGCGCCCGGACAATACTGAGGATGATGTCGATGTCGTGGATCATCAAATCCAGCACCACATCCACGTCCAGACCCCGGGGCTTGAACATGTGGATCCGGTGGGACTCGATGAACAGGGGATGGGTAAGGTGCTCCTCCATCGCCAGCACCGCCGGATTGTAGCGTTCCAGATGCCCCACCTGGAGAATCCGGCCCCCGGCGGCGGCGGTGGCGATCAACTGATCGGCCTCGGCCAGGGTGACGGTCATCGGCTTTTCCATCATCACGTCCACCCCCTGCCCCAGGCAGGTCAGGCCAACCTGATGATGGAGGCTGGTCGGCACCACCACGCTCACCGCCTGCACCTTGGGCAGCAACTCCCGGTAATCGGCATAGGGGGTGGTGCGGCAGCGCTCGGCCACCGCCGTGGCCTGTTCAAGATTGACGTCCGCCACCCCGACCAGTTCCACCTCCGGCATGGCCGCGTATTTCTCGGCGTGGAACTTGCCCAGATAACCGGCGCCGATCACTCCGACCCTTGTTTTTTCCATGCCCTTTCCCCGCCCTCTCCCTGCTTGCAAGCGCATTTTCTACCTTGCCGCGAGATTACCACGCCCTTCCGCGACAATCAACTTGTTGTTACAAGACGTTATGATATGGTAAATGGGTTAGCGGCAGCCGCCGTCCACCCCGGCCAATAGTATTCGGAAAGGAGCGAAGATGAGCGATACCCGCGGCAGTTGGCACTCAAATCTGGGCTTCCTGATGGCCGCCATCGGTTCGGCCATCGGCCTGGGTAATGTCTGGCGTTTCAGCTACATGGCCCATGAACACGGAGGCGGCGCCTTTCTGGTGCCCTACTTCACCGCCCTGCTCCTGGCCGGGATTCCGATCATGCTCCTGGAATACGGGATCGGCCACCGGGAAAAAGGCTCTTCCCCTTTGAGTTTCGCCCGCCTCGACCGCCGCTTTGAAACCCTGGGCTGGTGGATGCCGGTGGTCGCCATGTTCGGGATTATGCTTTATTATTCAGTGATTATCGGCTGGTGCGTCAATTACTTTTTCTACTCCTTCACCCTTGCCTGGGGGGCCGACCCCCAGGACTTTTTCTTCAACTCCTTTCTCCAGCTTTCCGATTCCGCCACCAACTTGGGCGGCATCCGGATGCCGGTGCTGCTGGCTACTCTTCTGGTCTGGATTCTCTGCTGGCTGATCTGCTACCAGGACGTGCGCCACGGCATCGAACGGGCCAGCGTCATCTTCATGCCCCTGCTCTTTCTCCTCACCCTGATCATGGTGGCCTGGACCCTTTCCCTGGAAGGGGCCCGGGAGGCGATCACCGGCCATTACCTGAAACCGGATTGGGCCAAGATCAACCTCCTGGCCGCCGAGCCGGAGGCGCGGGCCGCTGCCGCCAAGGTCTGGGCCGCCGCCTTTGGCCAGATATTTTTCACCCTTTCCCTGGGCTTCGGGATCATGATCACCTATGCCAGCTACTTGCCGGCAAAAAACAACATCGCCCGGAACGCGGTGCTGACCTGCGTGATCAACTGCACCTACTCCCTGATCGCCGGGCTGGCGGTTTTCGGCATTGTCGGTTTCATGGCTGCGGCCCAAGGGGTGCCGTTCAACGAGGCGATCAAGGGCGGCCCCCAGCTCGCCTTTGTCGTCTTTCCCAAGGCGATCTCGCAATTGCCGGCCTTCAACAGCCTGTTCGGGGTGCTTTTCTTCCTGGTGCTGGTGATCGCCGGTCTCACCTCCGGGGTCTCCCTGATCGAGGCCTTTGCCTGTTCCCTTACCGACAAATTTAGCTGGTCCCGCCAGCAGGTGGTCACCGTCCTCTGCCTGGCCGGTTTCCTCGGCAGCCTGATTTTCATGACCAGGGCCGGGCTTTATATTCTGGATATCGCCGACCACTTCATCACCAATTACGGCCTGGTTCTGGGCGGCCTGCTCCAATGCGTCCTGATCGGCTGGCTGGTGGGGATCGAGGATTTGCGCCGTTATCTCAACCGGGTGGGCAGCACGGTGCCGCGAATCTGGAATTTTTTCATCCGCTACCTCACCCCCCTGCTGTTGACCAGCCTCTTGGTTCTGGCCCTGTTCGGCGACCTCAAGGAAAATTACGGCAGCTATCCCACCGATCAGTTGCTCGGCTATGGGGTGGGCTGGCTGCTGCTCTGCCTGCTGGCCGCTCTGGTGCTGGCTTTCCGTCCCTGGCTGGCGAACAAGCTCAAGCGAAAACATCGCCCCGGCGAAGACGAACTTTTAGTGTGAACGGTTGATGACCAAGCGGAAAATCGTTTCTCTCCTGATCTTGCTTCTGCTGCTTGCCGGCGGGGGGGTGATGCTGCTGGTGCCGCATCTGTTGCGGCAAGAGGGGGTGCAGAATGAAATCGCCCGCCAGTTGAGCATTCGCCTGGGGAGCGAGATCACCGTTGACCGCCTCCACTGGCGCTGGCTGCCCATGCCCCATCTGGTGGTTCGGCAAATGGCGGTGGAATACCCCCATCTCCGGATCAGCATACCGGAACTTCATGTTTATCCTTCCTGGTCCGCCCTTTTCGGCCTGAGTTCGAGTCCGGCCCGGCTCATCCTGCACCAGCCGCGAATCACCATCGACCCCGCCGCCCTGACTGCTCCCCCGCCGACCATTGCGGACGACGCGGCAACGACCGGGGAAGATTCCATCTCCCATGCCCCCCTGCTGGGCGGAGATATTGAAATCAAGCTCGGCACCCTGGAACTTACCGGGGCCGCCGCCTTCTCCCAGGGTGACATTCAGGCCGGTCAACTGAACGAGATCAACGGCCGGGTGCGGATAGCGGGGCAAAGGATCGCCCTTGATCTGAGCGGCCGCCCTTCCTTTGGGGATAAAATCAACCTCAACGGCTGGTACGATTGGGGCTCCGCCGCTTACAACATCAAGGTCGACGGTCGTAAGCTCCGGCTTCATCAAGCCCTGGCCGCCCTTTCCGCCAACCGGATCACCCTGGAAGAATCGGTGATCAACCTCAAGCTGGAGGCGGAAAGCCGGGGCGGCGACGATCTCCGCCTTGCCATCCACGGCGACCTGCCCTGCCTGCTCTGGGATCAGCGGAGCAAGGAACTCCGCTTTGACTGCGGCGGCCTGGATCTGGAGTTCAAGCAGGAAGGAGAAAACTTCCGCCTGCAAATCAATGATTTTGAACTCAAGGAACCGGGTTTGCGCCTGGCCGGGAGCGTCGCCCGCCAGCGCCTGCCGGAAGCCGAAGAAGCGGAGTGGGAGATCGACCTGAGCGGACGCGACCTCGATCTCACCGCGATCCGGGCCGCGATCCTCNNTCCCTCGATCTTTTCGGCGAGCATGAAACGGCGCGGAAGGTGCTGGCCATTGTCCGGGGCGGGAGGGCCGACCAGGCCGCTTTCCGCTTCCACGGCCCGGCCGCCGGGCTGGCGGATCTGGCCAATTTGGAGATCACCGCCAAGGTCAGGGAAGCCGACATCCTGGTGCCGGACATTGAACTGGCTCTGGGCGGGGTGTACGGCGCCCTGGCGATCAACGACGGCATTCTCCGAATCAACGGGGCCGGCGGCCAATGGGGCGACAGCGTCGGCAAAAACGGCGCCCTTGTTATCGGTCTGCTCCATAGAACCGACGACCTTAAGGTTGACCTGGAACTTGACGCCGAGATGGCCGACATCCTCCGGGTGCTGGCCGAGATTCCCGTCCTGGCCGAAGAAGCGAACCTCCAGAGTGAACTGGCCCGGTTCAGCAACCCGCAAGGCCGGGCGCTGGGTCGCCTGCTGGTCGGCGACAGTTTTCACGATTTCAAGGTGGCGGTGGAGGTGCGGGAAAGCAACGCCATGGCCGATTTCGATCGCCTGCCCTGGCCGTTGGCCCCCAAACAGGGATCGGTGGTGGTTCATCCCGATCGGGTGGAGTGGAGCGGGGTGCGGGGAACGGTGGGGCCGCACCTCCTGGAGCAAAGCAGCGGCCGGATCAATCTCGACCAGGAAGCCCTTTTCGAACTGCGGGAGACGGCGGCCCACCTGGATAGCAGCGCCATCCTCGCCCACCTGCAAAGCTATCCGGCCCTGGCCAGGCTCATTGCCCCGGCCTTGAACAAGCTCGACGGCCAGGTCATGGTCTGGGAAGGCGCGGCCTCCGGGCCGCTCTTTCTCTCCGAGCAATGGCGCTACGCCCTCAAGGCAACGGTGGCGGACCTGACCTGGCATTCGCCGCTGCTGGGAGAAAAGGTGGTCAGCCGGGCCGGAACCATCGAACTCAACGAACAGACCGTAATCCTCCGCGATCTCCAGGGCCGGATGGCGGGCAGCGATATAGCGATCAACGGCGAGATCAACCATCGGCACTGGCGGGAGTGGCGGGGCTCCCTCCAACTGAACGGCGAAGTGGCCGCCGCCACCGCTCCCTGGCTGCGGCGGCAGGAAATTCTACCCCCCGCCCTCTTCCCCCGCCTGCCCCTATCCCTGGCCCCCCTGACTTTATCCTGGGATGATGATTCCCTGGCGCTTTCCGGGCTGTTGCGAACCGGCAGCGGCAAGGAGCGGGCGGAACTGCGGCTGGACGCCAAAAGCAGCACCGCCAATCCCCTGGCCCTCAAGCTGACCTTTAGCAATCAGGGCCAACGGGCGGAAATGATCCTTGACCTGCTCGACCGCATCCCGGAAACCGTCAGCTTTTCCTGGCAGGGGGAATTGGGCGGCAAGACCTTGAGTCGCTTCCTGGCCGACCCCGCCTGGCAACAAGGGGAAATCCGGGGCAACTACCGCCTGTCGATGCCGGCCCCGCCCCTGACCCCCTCCCTGGCCGGGAGCATCGAGGCCCGTAATCTCCGCTGGCCGCAAAACAAACAGGGTCTGGAACTGATCGAGTTGCGGCTAAGCGGCGGGGCGGATAAGAACACCCTCCAGGCCCTGGAGCTGGCCCTGTCTCCCAAGGAACGACTCCGCCTGCAAGGGGAGCTGAAAGCAATGCCCGGCGGCCTGCAAGTGGAACTGGAGATGATCTCGCCACACCTGACCCGGCAGACCCTGCTGGCTCTCGCCGATGATCTGAAAAGCTGGCGGTCCTCCCTTGTCCCCCCGGCTGAAGCCGGGAAAAATCCGTCGCCGGCCTGGCCGATCACCGGCCGGGTTCATTTCAATCTGGCGGAGTTTGTTTCCGGCGCGGAGCCGTTGCTGCCACCTCCGGCCGTCCCCTCACCCTTGCTCGTCGCCTCGGCCGCCCCCCTCACCTGGCGGCCGCTGACCGGGATACTGACCATGCATCCGGGCGGCAAGCTGGCGGCGGAGATTACCAGCGGCCAACTCTGCTGCCTGGAAACCACCGGGGTCTGGTATTCCGATCCGGCCCTGGGCGACAGCCGCTTTAAAATCGCCACCACCTGCCCGGAACCGCCCCGTTTCGAAACCATCCTGCCCTGCCTCGGGATCAGGCAGAATTTGCTCGAAGGAACCTGCCTGATCAACGCCGACTTAAGAGGTGATCTCAAATTCTGGCGGGATGGGCGCTTCACCGTCTCTTCGCCGGCGGGGGGCCGGATTCTGCGCCTGAAGCTGCTGGCCAAAATTTTCAGCCTGCTCAATGTTACCGACATGTTCAGCGGCGGGGTGTTCAGCGGCTTCGAGGAACGTGGTTTTCCTTATCAGAGTCTGGAATTCGAGGCCGGGATCAAAAACCATATCCTGACCATTGAAAAGGCGGTGATCCGGGGCGAGGGGCTCAATCTTTTCGCCCGCGGCTCCCTGGATCTCGGCACCCTCCAAAGCGATCTGGTAGTGTTGATCGCCCCCTTCAAGACCATCGACGCGGTGGTGGCGAAAATCCCCCTGGTCGGACGCATTTTCGGGGGCAAGGAAGCGGCGGTGGTCACCATTCCGGTGGCGGTCAAGGGCGATATCCGCGACCCGGAAACCACAATCATGTCGCCGGAAGCAGTGGGAGAAGGATTGCTTAATCTAGTAAAAAATACCCTTCTGCTCCCCTTTCACATCCTGAGCCCCAAGCCGCCGGAAAAACCTTAACTGGTCAGGAGTTGGCGGCCGTGGAAGGCGGCGCCCCAGAGGCCGCTATCCTCATTGTCGATGAGAAAGAGGGGGATGCGGGCCAGCAAATGGCCCAGGGTTGGGGAATCGCGGAATTCCCGGCCGAATTCCGGGTGGGTGAGCAGTTCCGGATTCTTGGCCGCCACTCCGCCGGCAATATAGAGGCCGCCGGTGGCCAGCACCTCCAAGGCAAATTCCCGGCAAACCCGGCCGTAAAAGCGGGCCGCCCAGGCCAGGGTCGGCGAATCCGGGGTAAACTTGGCCGCCACCGCCGCCGGCTCCAGTGGTTCGCCGCTCAGAAAATGATGGAGCATGGCCAGCCCCCGGCCGGAGACCACCAGATTGCCGGTAATCTGAAACAAACCGCTCCGGTGCCGGTAAAATTCCTGAAATTCGTATTCTTCCTTGGAAACAAAAGGAAAACAGGCGTGCCCGCCCTCGGAAGGCAGGGCGCGGAAGGTTTTGTCCGCAGCCGGAACCAGGATCGCCTTGCCCAAGGCAGTACCCGCCCCCAGCACCCCGATGGTTCCCTCGCTGACCGCTTCTCCCGGCAGGATAGGGCGGGCGTCTTGTCCGAGGGGAGAACGGCAGGCATAGGCCTGGGCCACAAAATCGTTGAGCAGCACCGAGCGGGGCAACAGCCGGGAAAGCGGCTCGGTGGCCAGATCAATATCCCACTCAATGTAGGGCGGGGCGCTGTAGCGGCCGCCCCGCTCCACCGGCCCGGCCACCGCCAGCACCGCCAAATCGGCCGCGGCCGGCGGCAAACTGAACCGATCCGCGTTCAAACCGGCCAGCAAATCGGCCAGCGATGCGGCCTCGCTGGTGGCCAACCGGCGCACCCCGACCAGTTCCAGGCCGCCATCCCCAACCACCCGGAAATGGCCGAATCGGCTGTTGGTCGCCCCGATATCAGCAGCGAGGATATTTCTTGTCACCCTGTCTCTCCTTGCCCGATCCTGTAGTTGAGATGGCAATTTACCGGAGAGTATCGCCTCCTGCTAGCGATATATTTCCTGGGCGATTTTGCTTAACGGCAGCACCTTATCCACCCCGCCCAGCTTGATCGCCTCCTTGGGCATCCCGAAGACCACGCAACTGGCCTCATCCTGGGCCACGGTGCGGGCGCCCGCCTCCCTTAATTCCAGCATTCCCCGGGCGCCGTCGTCGCCCATCCCGGTCATGATCACCCCGATGCAATTCTTCCCGGCATAGCGGGCGGCCGAGCGGAAAAGTACGTCCACCGACGGACGATGCCGGGAAACCAGGGGGCCGTCCTTCAATTCCACGTAATAACGGGCGCCGCTTCGCTTTAGCATGAGGTGGCGATTCCCCGGCCCGATCAAGGCCCGGCCCCGGATAACCGAATCGCCGTCAGCCGCCTCCTTGACCGTGATCCGGCAAAGTCCGTCCAGGCGACGGCTGAAGGCGGCGGTAAAATGTTCCGGCATGTGCTGGACAATAACCAGACCGGGGGCGTCAACGGGCAATGCCTCCAGAAAGACCCGCAGGGCCTCGGTGCCGCCGGTGGAGGCCCCGGCCACCACGATCTTTTCCGTGGTCTGGAGCATGGCCCGGCTGCCGGGTTTCGGCAATACGGCATCAGCGGTCAGTTTCGGTTCATGCTTGAGACTGTTCCGAGAGAGAGATCGCACCCTGGCCTGGGCTGCCGCCTTGACCGTATCGCAAATCAGCATCCTGGCTTCCTCCAGAAACTGTTTGGTACCCAGCCGGGGTTTGGCGATGATCTCCACCGCCCCGTACTCCATGGCCTTGAGGGCGCTTTCCGAACCCTTGCCGGTCAGGCTGGAGCACATCACCACCGGAAT
>DIKC01000082.1:9435-10618 GCA_002421565.1 Desulfobulbaceae bacterium UBA5628
GTCTGGCGCACCACCGCCGAATCGTCGACAATCAAAACCCTGAGTTGCTTTTTCATCATCACCCCCTTGTCTGGGTCAAGCCTTGCCGATTCCCCCGAGCCGCCGATGGATCGTGGGCGCCTCCTGGGTCAACGGCACCTGATAACCCATGATCGATTCGGAATGGCCCAGGAAGAGATAGCCGTCCGGCTCCAGGTAGCGGCAAAGCTTGTTGATCACCTGTTCCTGGGTCGGATGGTCGAAATAAATCAAGACATTACGGCAGAAAATAATCTGCTGACGACTTGGCAATTTGTAATCGGCGGCCATAAAATTAAGCCGGCCGAAACAGACCCGGTCCTGGGCTTCGGGGGCGATCCGCACCTGATCCTGAAATTCTCCCTTGCCCCGCAAGAGATACCGTTTGCGCAGCGCCAGCGGCACCGGCGCAACGCTCTCCAGGGAATAAGTGCCCTGGCGCGCCGTCTCCAGCACCTTGGTGCAAATATCGGTGGCCAGCACTTCAAAGCTGAAACCCGGTACCTGACGCTGATACTCGGCCAGAATCATGGCCAGGGTATAAGGCTCCTCGCCGGTGGAGCAGGCGGCGCTCCAGACCCGCAGGTGCCGTTTACCCTTGCCGACCATTCTGGGCAGGACGTTGTCGCGCAGATATTCAAAATGGATCGGCTCCCGGAAAAAGTCGGTCTTATTGGTGGTAATGGCGTCAATCAGATGAACCACTTCATGCTTCATGCCCTCGGGACTGAAGAGATAATCGCAATATGCGCTCAGCGAATCCAGCTCCAGAGCCCGCAGCCGCTTGCTCAGCCTCCCGGCCAACATGGTGCGTTTGTTGGCCGGGAGCTTGATTCCCACCTTATGGTTAAGGTAGGCGCTGAGCCGTTCAAAGTCATGATTGGACAGTTCCATTCACCAGGCTCCGTGGCTCAGTATCTTTCAAATCCCGGCTCAAGGGCGCCGGCGCCCAGATCCAGATCGAGCAGCGGTTTTTCCTTGGCCGGGGCGGCCTTTTTCTCGGACTTTTTGCCCTTGACCGCTACGGCGGCATGGGCGATCACCGGCTGAGCGTGTTTGACATGCGCCGCCTCTCCGGCCATGGCGCGGCGTTTTTCCGTCTCGACCTTGAAGAAGGAAATGATTTCCTGCAACTGTTCCGCCTGGGAACTCAACTCCTCGGAAG
>DIKC01000077.1:0-8665 GCA_002421565.1 Desulfobulbaceae bacterium UBA5628
TTAACTCAAAACGGGAACCGCTGGCTTGGAGCAAGCCGAGTTCGCGGTCAACCTGGTTAATGACCTCAGATATGGCGTGTTGTTCTTTCACAGGCGGAACCGGGAGTCGCATGAAGGAAAAATCTCCGTAACTGATTTGCTTCCCATCGCGGATTCCAATTGTGGCGATCGCCAAGCGTTGAATAAATTCCGGTGACTTGAAATAGTGACGATAGAAGTCGTCTGAAACATCCACCTTTGCGCGAATGACATGATATGCAGGGCTGACGAGCCCACGGTGCCGGGAATATTCCAACCCACCTTGGAAGGAGCGGAGGCTGATCACAAAATCGCCGGGCTTGACCAATTTATAGGTGTGGGTTTTTTCCTGATCCATGTTGATTTTACGATCAAGGCTATCGCGGGGGACGACACCTTCATCCTGCGTGACCGATAAGACTGTCTCGCCAGATCGGTTCTTCCTGGAAATATTCTGAAAAATCTCTTCGGTCTTAGGGCGTTGCCACCCTTTAGGGAGATTATCCCCAACGGCAGGTTTACCAAACCCGGGCAGGCGGCGTTTGCCGGTGAGGAGTTGTTGCATGAGCCCCTTGCGGCACAACCGTTTTTCGGTAAGCAGGCGTTCGGTGAGGTCGATGGCGCGGTCCCACGCAAGAAGCACTGCGGCAATTTTCTCTTGCTCTTGGAATGGTGGAACATCAAGAGGTAGTGGCCTGAGAACTTCGAGGTTGATGTTTTTTTGAGCATTTTGGGGAGCAAGCCTTTCTAATGTTTCCTTTTTGTTTTGCAGGCAATAGCGGAGCCAATCAATGCAAATTCCATTTTTGGCCTGAGCTACAACAAGGCTGTCCGGACAAGCAAAATCAAAATCAACCTGGGCTACGTCTCCAATATTTGCCGCAATTGTTATTGCGAGCGATCCTCTTGGGAACAACTTACTTACGGATAATCCCTCAGTGTTAAGGGTTTGGATGTAACTGCGAACAAACCCGGTACTCTTGGCAACGTCCCCTGTTTGGATGAAAGGAATATCGCCACCATAGTATTTCGGATCATTTCTTGGGCGGGCGGAAAATTTACCCCGTTGGACTGATGCCACTTCTTCCAGAGAGAAAGTTGGCCACTTCATTTTTTTCCCCTCTGCTTTTTCCCAATTGCCTTCACCCCTACCATTGCTTGCGTCGCCTTCACCACCCGGTCAAAGTCCGACTCGATCTTCTGGGTCCGGTTGAACTCGGCGTATTCGGCCAGGGCTTTGTCAGCGGCCTGGGCCTTACTGATCCGGCCTTTGTCGGTCAGCAGCCGGTATTCGTTGAAGGTCAAGAATCTGTCCACCGCCTCGGCCATGTCGGACATGGTCATGCGCACCCGGTTTTCGATGATGTTCTCGATGTGGTCGAAGAAGCCGGAGATGGTGCGCTCCAGCCGCTTGATCTCCGCCTCGCTCAGGTAGTTCTTGGCCACCGTCACATCCGAGGCCAGCACCCGGCCGTGGGGGGCGTTCTTCCAGGTGAGCAGCCCCATGCAGGGAGCGTTGCGGTCGGCCTTGGCGTGGATGATCTCGGCGGCGGTTCGGCCGGTGATGGCGTAGTGAAACTTGTTCTGGATCATGGCGTAGAAGTTCTGGGTGATCTCCGCCTTGGGGTCGTAGTCGATGCTGCATTCGGCGAAGATGTCGGTGACCTGCTGGTAGATGCGGCGCTCGCTGGCCCGGATGGAACGGACCCGCTCCAGCAGTTCCAGGAAGTAATCTTCGCCGAAGACCTGCTTGCCCTGCTTGAGGCGCTCGTCGTCCAGCACGAAGCCTTTTTTGATGTACTCCTTGAGAATCCCGGTGGCCCATATCCGGAACTGGGTGGCGCGCCGGGAGCTGACCCGGTAGCCGACGGCGATAATGGCGTCGAGGTTGTAGAAATTGGTTTCGTAATTCTTGCCGTCGGCGGCAGTTGTAAAGAATTTCTTTACAACTGAATCCGGGTCCAACTCCTCTTCGGCAAAGATTTTTTTCAAGTGCTGGCCGATGTTCTGCTTGGTTGTCTGAAACAATTCAGCCATCAATTGCTGGGTCAACCAGAGGGTTTCGCCATGGACCAATACCCGGACATGGACCTTTTCATCATCGCCGACATAGAGCAGGAAAGGCGTTTCCGCCGAAGCCGGCGGCTGGGCCGGGAGCGCTGGGGGCGTGGTCTTCTTTCTCATAGGCCCAACTCCTTCAGGCACTTGGCCATCTCCCCCCGCACCTGATCGAGTTCCGTTTCCAGGGCTTCGATGCGTTGCTGAACGGCGGCGATATCCACTTCCTCTTCTTCCTCGAAGGTATCCACATAACGGGGGATGTTGAGATTGTAATCGTTTTCCGCGATTTCCTCACGGCTGGCCACGTAAGCATATTTGTCGCTGGTCTCGCGCTTGCGGTAGGTTTCGATAATCTTGGCGACTTCCACCTCTTCCCGGAGTTTGTTCTGGTTCTTGTTCTGCTCGAACTCGCGGCTGGCATCAATGAAGAGCACATCGGTCCGCTCGCCCCGGTCGCGGCGAAAGACAAGAATGGCGGCCGGAATGCCGGTGCCGAAAAAGCAGTTGGCGGGCAGGCCGATAACCGCATCAAGCAGGTTCTCTTCGATCAGCGCCTTTCTGATCCGGCCCTCGGCCCCACCCCGGAAGAGTACCCCGTGGGGGACAATGACCCCCACCCGGCCACTGTTCTCGGTGGTGGTTTCGATCATGTGGCTGATGAAGGCGTAATCACCCTTGGACTTGGGCGGCACTCCCCGGTGCCAACGGTTATGGTGCTTGGCCTCTTCGCCCTCCTTGTCGGCCCCCCATTTGTCGAGGCTAAAAGGCGGATTGGCCACGACCACCTCAAACTTCATTAGCTTGTCGCCCTCGATGAGCTTGGGCTCAAGTAAGGTATCGCCCCATTCGATCCGGGGGCCATCCTCGTTGTGGAGGAACATGTTCATCATGGCCAGCGCCCAGGTGGAGCTGATCGCCTCCTGCCCGAACAGAGAGTAATTGTGGGAGCCGTGGGTTTCCCGCACATGGGTGGCGCATTTGAGCAGTAGCGAACCGGAGCCGCAGGTGGGATCACAGATGCGCTCACCGGGTTTGGGGTCGAGAAGCTTGGCCAGGAGGGTGGAGACCTCGGGCGGAGTATAGAACTCGCCCGCTTTCTTGCCCGCCCCGGCGGCAAAACGGCCGATGAGATATTCGTAGGCATTGCCGATGACATCGAGGCTGCCGATTCGCGAAGGCCGCAAGTCAAGGCGCTTGTCGGCAAAATCCTCCAGTACATGCTTGAGGATATGGTTGCGTTTCTTGGTATTGCCGAGCCTGGACTCGGAATTGAAATCGATGTTGCGAAAGACATTGGCCAGCTTGGCCTTGTTGGCCAGCTCCACCTGCTCCAGGGCGATGTTGATCAATTCCCCGAGGTTCGCGGCCTCGCGATTGTTGAAGAGGTGGTAGAAACTCGACTCCGACGGCAGTACGAACCGCTCGCGCTGCATCCGCCGCCGGATGCGCTCCTCATCGTCTCCGTATTGCTTGCGGTAGGTATCGTAATGGTCCTGCCAGACATCGGAAATGTACTTGAGGAACAACATAGTCAGGATGTATTCCTTGTACTCGGTGGAGTCCACCGTGCCCCGGAGCGAATCGCAGGCGCGCCAGAGAATATCGTTGATTTCCTGTTGGGATACCTGGGGGCTCATTTTCTCTCCTGTTCGCTGTAGAATTTCTCAATAAGTTCTTTTCCGGCAAGACGCTGGAGCGTTATGGATTCGTCAAACAACTGTTGCCGTAATCGCCGTTCCCGGTTCTGGAGCCGCCACAGGTCGGCAATACGGTGTTGGCCGGCCATTTCCGGCAGAGGGATATTAATTTCCATAAAGCCCTTGCGCGGGATGGTCGGCGTCCCGGCCCCGGTGCGCAGTGCCGTAAGCTGCGCCTCAATTTGAGACTGCTCCAGGCACCATACCAGGTATTCCGGCACAACGTTGGGACGAAGGCTAAGGATAAAAAAGATGGCCGGAGCCACGGTGGCATCGGGAACCGTGTCGATAAGAATCGGATAGGTGAGGGTGCCGCGCGAGAGATAAAGGATATCCCCCGGTTTCAGAAGGTAGCGGCTCAGATCCCGCTCCGATTTGATACGGAGGCGGTGTTCTTCCTTATAGATGTAAGGCTCACCTTGAGTCAGGTGCTTCCCCATCACCACCTGCCAGGTGCCTCCCGGTTCATCCCGAAGCGCAGCCAGGGTAGAGAAACCGGGCAGGACCTCGGCGCAATCCATGATTTTAACAATCTGCGTCTTCATGGTCCTGCCCGATCCTTATCAGGAATTACAGATGGGTTGATATTTGGCGATCAGATCGCGCTCAATGGCAAGGCGTTCTTGCTCGGCACTCACCACCAGAACACCTATGTGGGTTCTACCGTTTCGATCAAAGCACTGCTGTTTATGGTGGTCGTCGAAACGTTCGCTCAGATCGCCGGTTTGCCCAACATAAAGTATCTGATAATTACCGTTTTGCCTTTTGGCATCACCACAACACCGAGGACTTCGATTGCTACCGGGCGCAAGCCTGAGCCGGTTGAGGCCTCACCCGGCGACCATCGCCGGTTTTTTTAAGGCTGTGCGTATTATATAATGACAAAATCTATTTTTATCAATGGGCAACCTATTAAAAATATATAGGTTATTGTCATACATATTTAGAAAACAAGATATTGTCTCCGCCCGCGACTAAAAGACCAGCGGGATTTTCCTTGCCTGAAAAGCGCCATTTTCGTATACTTGCGGTTCCGCGGGCAATGGCGACCGGCCCGGCCCGCGTCCTTTTCCCATCCATTCCAGACGAAGGAGATCGGCAACGATGAAATTAGGGATCAACGGCCTCGGCCGGATCGGCAAACTTTCTCTCTGGCACCATGTGTCCCGCCAGTACTTCTCCGAAATCGTGGTCAATGTCGGCCGCGAGGTAGGCACTTCCCTTATCGACATTGCGTCCTGCATCGAGCGGGACAGCACTTACGGCCACTTGGGGCAATACCTCCACGGCTGCAAAGGCCCGTTGCGGGTGATTGAAAACCTCAACGAAGCCGCCGGCGGCATGACCGTGAACGGGGTGCCGCTGAAAATCCTGCGCCAGTCCCGCAATCCCCAGGGGATCGCCTGGCAGGCCAACGGGGTACGGCTGGTGGTGGACACCACCGGTGCCTTCACCGACCCCACCGCCGACGCCGATGCGCCCCGGGGCGCCTTGCGCGGCCATCTCCAGGCCGGGGCCGAACGGGTGCTGCTCTCCGCCCCCTTCAAGATCAAGCAAAAGGGGCTTGAGATGCCGCCGGACGCGGTGACCACGGTGATGGGGATCAACGATACCGATTATGATCCGGCCCGCCATATCCTGGTATCCGCCGCCTCCTGCACCACCACCTGCCTTTCCTTCATGATCAAGCCGCTACTCGATGCCCTGGGGGCGGACAAGTTTCTCAGCGCCTCAATGGTCACGGTTCACGCCGCCACCGGCAGCCAGCAGGTGCTGGATCGGCTGCCCACCGGCGGCGCCACCGATCTTCGCAAAAACCGGGGGATTTTGAACAACATCATCCTTACCTCCACCGGTGCCGCCAAGGCCCTGCCCCTGGTGATCCCGGAAATGAAGCGGATCGGCTTCATCGCCGAATCGGTGCGGATTCCCACCACCACCGGCTCGCTGATCATCCTGGTGCTGAACCTCCAGGACAGCCTGGAAAACCCGATCAAGCGAGAGATGGTCAATTCCATCTATCGTGAATTCGGCAAAAACTCGCCCTACCTGATCTACTCCGACGAGCAGAATGTTTCCTGCGACGTGATCGGAGTGCCGGCCGCCGCCACCATCATCGAGGGCGCCGAAACCCACACCCGCACCGCCACCGTGGGGGTCAACCTGGGCCAATTCCACTGCGCCGGGGCGCCGGAGCGGATCGAAATCCCGATCACCCAGGCGGTGATTTACGGCTGGTACGACAACGAACTGGGCAGCTACACCAACATGCTCGGCGATCGCACCGTCACCATGGCCGAACAGATGATCTGAGCGATGTTGGTAATCGGGCCGTGGGGGGTGGACGATCTGCCGGTGGTGGCCGCCATCGAAGCGACCGCCCCTGGGGCCTGGAACGCGGCCCAATTGGCGGCGGAACTTGCCCGGCCCGGCGGTTTTCAGTGGCTGATCCGGGCTCGGGAAAACAGCCCGGCCCTGGGCTTGCTCTGCGGCCGGACAGTACTGGACGAGGCGGAGATTTTCCGCCTGACGATAGCGCCGACTCATCGCCGCCAAGGCCTGGCCAGCGCCCTGCTGGTTCATGCTCTGGCCCGGCTGGCCGGGCAGGGCATCCGCACCTGCCACCTGGAAGTGCGGGCCGCCAACCAGGCGGCGATCGCCCTTTACCGGCAACTCGGCTTCAACGAGCAGGGCCGGCGGCCCGGTTATTATACCGATCCGGCCGCCGGAGTGGATGACGCGATCATCATGAGCAAAACCTTTGCCACGGGAGAACAAGCGGCGTGAAAAATATCAAAGACCTTGATATCCGCGACAAAAAACTGCTGATCCGGGTCGATTTCAACGTACCCCTGGACGATCAGGGCAACATCACCGACGACATCCGGATTCGGGGAGTGCTGCCCACCATCAACCACGCCCTGGACGAAAACGCGGCGATCATCATCTGTTCCCACATGGGCCGCCCCAAGGGCCAACGCAAGCCGGAATTCACCCTGGCCCCGGCCGCCAAACGCCTCTCCCGCCTGATCGCCAAGGAGGTCAAGCTGGCCCCCGACTGCATCGGCCCGGAAGTGGAGGCGCTGGCCGCCGCCCTCAAACCGGGCGAGGTACTGCTGCTCGAAAACCTCCGCTTCCACCCGGAAGAACAGGCCAACGACGAAAATTTCGCCCGCCATCTGGCCGGGCTGGCCGATATCTATATCAATGACGCCTTTGCCGTGGCCCACCGGGCCCACGCCTCGGTGGACGGGGTAACCCACTTTGCCAAGGCCTGCGGGGCGGGCTTTTTGCTCCAGAAGGAGATGGATTACTTTCACCGTTCGGTGAGCGACCCCCGGCGGCCGCTGGTGGCGGTGATCGGCGGGGCCAAGGTTTCCAGCAAGCTGGGCGCCTTGACCAACCTCATGGACCGGGTGGACAAGATGATCATCGGCGGGGCGATGGCCAACACCTTTCTCAAAAGCCTGGGCTACGACATGGGCCAGTCCAAGGTGGAGGACGATCTCCTGGAAACCGCCCACGGCCTGGTGGAAAAGGCCCGACAAAAGGGGGTCAAGCTCTACCTGCCGGTGGACTGCATCGTGGCCGACCGCTTTGCCGCCGACGCCGAAAGCAAGCGGGTGACGGCCCAGGAAGTCCCGGCCGAATGGATGGCCCTGGACATCGGCCCGGCCACCACCACCCTCTTCAACGAGGCCCTGGAAGACGCCAAGACCATCATCTGGAACGGCCCGATGGGGGTCTTTGAGATGGACGCCTTTTCCCGCGGCACCATGGCCATGGTCCAGGGAGTGGCCCGCTCCCATGCCCTGACCATTGTCGGCGGCGGCGATACCGACGTGGCGGTTCACCG
Organism: Desulfobulbaceae bacterium UBA5628; assembly: GCA_002421565.1. Lineage (GTDB taxonomy): Bacteria > Desulfobacterota > Desulfobulbia > Desulfobulbales > Desulfurivibrionaceae > UBA5628. The sequence continues at coordinate 7,633 of DIKC01000077.1, forward strand.
GGCCGGGGAATCCAACAACATTTCCTACATTTCCACCGGCGGCGGCGCCTTTCTGATGCTGATGGAGGGCAAGCAACTGCCGGGGGTAGCGGCCCTGGAAAAATGCGGCTGAAAACCAAGGAAAATGCGATGCGTAAACCCCTGATTGCCGGCAACTGGAAGATGCATCTCGATCTGTCTGGAGCGGCGGCCCTGGCAAGAGAGGTGGCCAAGGCGGCCGACGGCCTGACCGACCGGGAAGTGATGATCGCCCCCCCCTTTACCGCCCTGGCCGCGGTGCGGGAGGCGGTCGGCGACCGGGTCATCCTGGCCGGACAGAACGTGGCTTGGGAGGAAAAAGGCGCCTTTACCGGCGAAATTTCCCCACCCATGTTGCGGGACGTGGGCTGCCGGATGGCGCTGATCGGCCATTCCGAACGGCGGCAGATCTTCGGCGAAGATGACCGGATGATCAACAAGCGCCTGACCGGAGCGATCCGCTTCGGGCTGACGCCGGTACTCTGCATCGGCGAAACCCTGGCCGAACGGGAAGCGAACCAGACCTTTACGGTGCTGGAAAAACAACTGCGGGCCGGCCTGGCCGGGATCACCCTCAACGATCCCGCCGCGCCCCCAACCTTGGTCGTGGCCTATGAGCCGGTCTGGGCGATCGGCACCGGCAAAACCGCCACCACCGCCCAGGCCCAGGAGGCCCACGCCTTTATCCGGGGAGTGCTGGCCGAGTTGTCCGAGAAAAATATTGCCGCCCAAATAAGAATCCTGTATGGTGGCAGCGTCAATGCCGCCAACGTCGATGAACTGATGGCCCAGGCGGATGTGGACGGAGCCCTGGTGGGCGGCGCCGCCTTGACGGCGGCATCATTCGAGCGTATCATCCGCTTCCGATTGTAACTTCAAAAGAGTGTCATCTGGATTATGCAAACCCTGCTGATCATCGTGCATGTGCTGATCTGTTTATTCATGGTGGTGATCGTGCTGCTCCAGCACGGCAAGGGCGCCTCCATGGGAGCGGCCTTCGGCGGCTCCAGCCAGA
>DIKC01000077.1:8708-9549 GCA_002421565.1 Desulfobulbaceae bacterium UBA5628
CCGCCGGAGCGATCTTTTTTATGATCACCTCCCTGGCTTTGGCGATGATCTCCAGCCGGACCGGCGACGGTTCAGTCGTGCGGGAAATGAAGGCGGCCCCGGCGGCCCAGCAGGAAAAGGCCCCGGAACTGCCGACCACCATCCCCCTGCCACCGGCAGCCTCGGAAGGCGGACAGACTTTCCCCGGCCCCGAGACCGGCAACAACAAAACGGAGTAACCTCAGTAAAACGCGCCGAAGTGGTGGAATTGGTAGNNGACGCGCTGGATTTAGGTTCCAGTGGGGCAACCCGTGCGAGTTCGAGTCTCGCCTTCGGCACCAGAAAGTTGTTAGTCAAGCCCGCAGCCGGTCACGGTGTGCGGGTTTTCTTTTGTCCGTTGTATTGCCGGTGGGGTTCCTGATATGCTAAGCAGTATCCATAAACTTCACTGGCCGGCCGGCTGATCGCGGAACCCTTCCCGGATCACGACCGACTCGCCGGTGGCGGGATTGAGATCATAGATATTGAAATTGCTCTTGGGATCCAGCCCCGGATAGTGAACCGCGAAATTAAGGGAGGCGGAACCCTCCGGCCCGCTTACGATCCGGTGGAAAACATACCGGGGCCAGACCAGCATTGCCGGCGCATCGAGCAGCACCTGTTCGCCCTGAAATATCCGCTCCGGGGTGACGGTAAAGCTGGCCATCCCCTGGCCAGGCAGGTAAATATCCACCTGGCGGGTTCCGTAAAGCACGATCAAATTGTCATCCTGATGGGGGTGCATGTACCAGGGCCGCGCCACCTCGCCCACCGGCCCCGGCGACACCGCCCCGGCGGCGTGCAGCACCCGGTCGATGGCATC
>DIKC01000181.1:0-10559 GCA_002421565.1 Desulfobulbaceae bacterium UBA5628
CAGGCGTGCATGTCCGGGGCGACGTTGCCGGAGCGATGGCAGTCGTCGCAGCGGTTGAGCGCCCCATTGCCCCGGTAATTGGTATGGATGGCGGCAATATCGCCGTTGATCCCGAGGCCGAAAACCCGCCGGTGGGAGGGGCTGGCCGCCCGCCCCAGGTGATCGGTGCGGCTTCGGAAATCACTGTGGCAGGAGTTGCAGAAGGCCGGCTCGTGGCAGGTGGCGCAAAGCTGGGGATTGGTGCGGGCGGCAATGGGATGGCCGACCCGGAAATCGCCCCGGTGGACATTGATGAGCGGGCCGCCGAACTTGCCCATCTCTTGGGCCGGGCCTTGGACGTGGCAGTTGAGGCAGTAATCCTGTTGATGGCAACCGCCGCACTCCGGCTGATGGTTGCGGGCGGCCGGGCCGTGGTTGAAGCCCCATAGCGGCCCGTGGGTGCTTTGGAGGCCGGACATCTTGACCTGGGAGGCGAATTCCTGGTCGTGGCACTGGAGGCAGGCCCGGCGGTCGGGAGTGATGGTCGGGCTGTCCGGCAGGTGACAGGTGCGGCAGGGCTCGCCGGCCAAGTGAAGGGAGCGGTGCCGCTCATGATCGAAAGTGTAACGGTATTCCTTTTCTTCTTCGGCGGCCGCCGAGGAAGCAAGAATAACGGTTCCGGAGAGTATCAGAATGGTGAGAAACCGGTCGATGCGCATCGTCCTTACCCCTGTCTATTAAAAAGTCACGTTCAGGCGCAGGGTGCCGCGGTTCTGATAACCCCAGAAGCCGCTGCTTTCGGCCCGCTCCAGGCGTCCCTGGAGAGTGAGGTTGCGGCGCAGGCGGGCGGTGAAGTCGGTCCAGTAGCGGGTGCTGTAGGTGTCGTCCTCGAATTCGTCCAAGCGTCGTTCGAGGACGTCGATTTCCGCCCCGATCCCGCCCTGCAACCGGTCGGTGAAGAGCCAGGCGGCCCGCAGGCGGACCCCGTGGAGATCCTGGCCCTCATCGCCGGCCCGGCGCCAGACCCCGCTGAGATAGCCGGAAAAGCGGTCGGTGCGGATTTTTTCGATCCCGGCCTCAAAGACGTCGGTGTCGCTGAAATCTTCGTAAAGTTCCCGGCTGTAGCGGCCGAAACCCCGCAGGCCGGCGCCCAGGTAATAGTTGAATTCGGCCATCATTTCCTGGTACTTGCTCACCGCGAATACCGAATAGATCGAACTGGCCGAGAAGACCGGCAGGGAATAGAGATATTCGGTGCGCAGGCCCCAGGTATCGCTGCGGTGATAGTTGAAGCCGGCCAAGCCGTAGCTGACCCGGTCGCCGAGATAATCGTACTGGATTTCGCCGTAGAGGTTCAGAAGCTGGCGGAAGCCGTAATCGAAATCAGCCCCGATCAATTCGGTGGCAAGATCGCTTTCCTCGCGCCGTTGGACGTAGGAGAGGCCGGCGGCCAAGGCTTGGTCGGCGAAGCGGCCCCGGATTTCGCCGCCCATGATGGTATCCTTGGCGTTGTAGCCGCTGTAAAAGGCGACATCGCCGCCGCCGAAGAGGCTTACGGTGAGGGAGTCGGCGGGATGATAATCAAAGGCGAGGCCGTCCATCAGGGAAGCGCCGGCGGTGACCGCGATGAACTGACGGCCCAGGCGGAAATCAATTTTGTCGAACACTCCCTGTTTTTCAAAATAAGCGTAGTATAATCGGCTTTTCACCGTATCGTCTTCGTTGGCCAGGTCGTCGGCCAGGCGTCCGTAAGCCTGGAAACGATATTTTTCCTCCGATTTTTCATCGAAGTCCCGAAGGTTGAGGAGCAGATACTGATAGACCGGCAAGGAATCATCCCGCCGCGATTCGCCGCGCCACTGAATTTCGCTGCTGGCCCGGCCGGAGAGTTTCACCCCCGGCGTGGCCTCGTCAAGATAGGAGATGGGAGCGGCCGTCGCTGGCGCGGCCATGAGCAGTTCCCCCACCAAAATGGCGACCAAGCCGCTCCCGCCGCCGAGTGCCTTGATTGACATTTTTTCGATTATCAGCCGCATCCGTCGGGTTTTACTTCCTGGTGTTGTCATAGGTTTTGGTCTGATGGCAGGTCTTGGCGCAGGAACCACCAGTGGCGGTTTCGGTGTAGTTCAGGGACAGCGGCCAGTTGCGGGGGCCGTAGGGGACGGCCTTGCGAATCTGATGGTTATTTTCCGCCGCGTGCACCTCGTGGCAGGCCCGGCAGGTGCGGCCCCGCTCGCTCTTGTTTACGTGGAGGTAATGGAGATTGCGGGAGCCGTCGCGGAAATTGGTGGCGGTGGCGGTTTCCGGCTCGGCCATGCCGCTCGGATCGTGGCAGTTGAAGCAGAGGGCATAGTTTTCGGGATCATAGAGAGAATAGAAGCCGGCCGGATAGGCGGCGGCCAGCAGGCTGGCCTGGTCGCTGCCGTGGACCAGATGGCAGGCCCCGCAATCCTTGTCGGCCACCGGATAATGCTGATGCAGGTTGGCGTCGGCAAGCCGCTGGCCGAAATTGGTCAGGGGCCGTCCGTCGCGCTCCGACCGCCAGTTTTCCTGGCTGTGGCAGGAAAGGCAGAGATCGAAAAGGGGGACGGTAAGCAGGCGTTCGGTGTCGGAGGCGTGGGGGGTATGACAGTTAAGGCAGGCCCCATTCTCGGTCACCGGTTGGTGTTTGATCTTGGCGTTGGTTACGTCCTGGATGTCGCCGTGGCACTCCAGGCAGAGATTGGGCGGCTGGTCGAGGAGCAGGTGGGGATGGTTTGAACTGTGTGGGTTGTGGCAGGTGGTGCAACCCATGTTGATCGGCTCGTGGACCACTTTGCTGGCTTTCAGTGTTTCGTCCAAGTCGAAATGGCAGCCAGCGCAAACCGCGTTGAGATCGTCCGGCACCTTGCCGGGACTGTCGCCGCCGGCCGGCGTTTCCAGGTCATGGCACATCTCGCACTGGCCGTCGCTGTATGGAGCGTGGGAGGAAACTTCTTCCGTCTCGATCGGGGCCAGGCCGGCATGGGCGATTATACTCGTTACCAGCAGGAAGCCGAACGAAACAAGAAGTAGGGAGCAAGTCGATTTTTTACACATGCATAACCCTCCGTTAATAATATATTACGTTTGCTTCTATAGTAAGCGTGTCCGGCGCTGTCAACGAAAAATATGAATGCGGATTCATTCCACGATATTTATTTCTCCCTGCGGATTGCCGCGTAGAATCATGGGGCGTTCAACGGAGTCGGCAGTCAGGCGCAGTTCAAAAGGGGTGATTTCCCCGCCCGGGAAAAAATAGATCCGGGGCAGCAGCCGTTCATCTTGGTCATGCTCAAGGAAGGGCAGGGCGGCCGGCTCGTCGTTGCTTTCGGGAAAACGCAATTCCAGGTGGAAATCGTGATCCAGCCGCCGGGGACGCAGGATGCCGTCGGTCAACAGCAGCCACCGCTCACCCTGGCGCTGATAAAAACGGTAGCCTTCGGCGTGGAAACCGGCGGCGGTTTCGCTGGCGGTGAGGATGGTTTCCTGCTGGGCCAGGCGCAAGAGGGCGGCCAGTCGTTCGCCCTCCGCCTCCAGTTGCCGTTCCCTGGTGCCGATGGAAAAACCGATGGCGCCGAGCAGGATGCCGATGATCAGCAGGACGACGATTATTTCCAGAAGGGTGAAGCCGGCCCGGCCAAAAAAGGGGAAGAAGCTGTTTTTCGTCCCCATTGCGGGGCCTATTCGATATTCCAATTGCCGATGTCGGCGTTGATTCCCTCGCCGCCGGGGCGACCGTCGGCGCCGTAGGAAAAGAGGTCGATTTCGCCGTACTGTCCGGGCTGGAGATACTGATAGTCACTGCCCCAGGGATCGCGGGGCAGGCGGTCGATGTAGCCGCCTTCCTTCCAGCGGCGCGGCTCGGGCGGGGTGGTCGGTTTGCTCACCAAAGCCTCCAGGCCCTGTTCGGTGCTGGGATAAATATAGTTGTCCAGCCGGTAGAGACGCAGGGCATTTTCCAAGATTCGGATGTCCTGGGCCGCCTTGGTGATTCTGGCTTGATCGGGCCGGTCCATGATCCGGGGCACCACCACCGCCGCGAGAATCCCCAGAATCACCACCACCACCATGACCTCGATCAGGGTGAAGCCGCTTTCCGTCCGCATCGAAGCGGCTTTTTTCCTAAGCTTGTTTGACATAATATGTATCCTCTTCGCTAGTTAATTCAGCTTGCCGGAAGCATTGATCTTGATCACCCCATCCCGGTCCGGCGGGCCGAGGAAAGCGAGCACCATGTTGAGTTCCTGGTTTTGCCGGGAACGGGGGGTGAGGTTGGCGGTAAGGGTGTAATGGCCGTCAGGGGCGATCAGCAGTACCCCGTCGGTGGCCAGCGGTCCTCCTTCATCCCGTACCCCCAGCCGTACCCCATCATTATTGTTGCCGCTTATCGTCGCCTGAAAATCGCCAAGGGTCAAGGAAAACGGCGCCAGCGCCCTCAGTCCGCGCAGCCTCAGTTCACCTTCCGCCCGGCGGGGAATGCCCGCCTCCAGTTCCAGGTGTCGTAACTGTGCCCCCAGCACCCCGTCCACGCTCAAGCCGCGGCGGGCCAACTGGGAGGCAAAGTGTCCCAGGGGTAATTCGGCTTGGATGTCGGTCAGGGAAATCCGCCCCCGTATCCCGCGCCAGCCCGCCTTGATCCGGCCCTGAAGGTAGCCCTTGTCTCCCAGAGTAGCGGCAAGCTTCAGCCTTAACGGCGCCCACGGCAGGGGGCGGAGTTGCCAGGAGAATTCAGTCATCGGGGCGCCCATGACCAGAGCGACGGAGGCGGAACCACTGTGCCAGGCGCCGTTAAGGCCATAGAGGCGAAGCCGTTCGCCGCCCTGTTTTGCCAGTAACGACCAGGCCAACTGGGCCGGGAAGTGATAGGCCAGGAAAAAGATGAAGAGGAGAATCCCCGCCAGAATATATCTTTTCCAGGATGACATTAATGCGCCTTGGCGATGGGTTAATTTTTGATCAGGGTCAGGCGGGAACTGACCAGACCGGAGCCGGATTGTCCCGGTTCCACCACGATTTCCGTTACCGCGATGCCGTGCTCGGCCTTGAGCAAGGCCAGCCAGCGCAACATCTCATCAAAGGCGGCATTTTCCAGCCAGACCCTCACTTCCCGGCCGCCGGCCGGTTCGACCCGCTGCATGGCATGTCCCAAGCCCAGTTGGCGGGCGGTGCGGTCAATGGCGGCCAACGGCAGGGAATTTTTGCCCCCGCCCCCTTCGCTCACGAGATATTGTCGTATCTCCAGGGCCGCCTCTTGCATCCAGAGCAGTTCTTGCTCCTTGCTCCCGATTTCCCGGCGGAGGGCGGCTCGGGAAAAAGAGAGCGGGGCCAACAGCAGCAACCAGACCAGCAGCAGGGAGGAAAGGCCCAAACCGATGAACAGCAAGGGGCGTTGCCGGGGCGGCACCCCGGCCAGCATGGTTTCCAGCCGGGCCGTCAGGGTGGCCATCAGGGGGGCCAGGCGAGTGGCCAAGGCTGCCCTCAAGGGTTCCAGGCGAGTGGCCAGGGCTGGCATCAAGGGTTCCAGGCGGGCGGTAATCTTTGCCCAGATGGTGGTCGGTTTCATCGCGGAGCTTCCTTTAGCTGGAGACGGGCCTGGACCTGTTCCCCCCGGGTATTGACGGACTGGATTTCGACGATCACGCCTTGGCCGTCTAGACGTTCTTTGATGCTGTCCAGGGCCTGCAGATCATTGAGTTCAAGATCCAGATCCAGTTCTCCGGCCCGATAACGCAGACCGCGCAGGCGCATGTTTTCTCCGGCCGCCAGAATCGGGCCGCTCAGGTCAAGGAGGCGGAGAAAATTTTGGGCCGTGCTTGCCGAACCTTCACCCCGCAGGGCCTTAAGTTGTTGCTCCATCTGGACCCGGGGGTTCACCACCCGCTGGGCGCTGGGAAAGGTCTGACGATAAATCTGTTCGATCTGGGCGGTCAAATTCTCGCTGTAGCGACGCAATCGGCTGTTTTCCCCCACTCCCAGGGCGGTATAGACCAAGAGCAAGGCGAGCAGCAGGACGGCCGGCCGTCGCCACTGGCGCCAGTGGCGTTCCCACATGGCCTGGGGGGTGTATTCTCCCTGGAGCAGGTTGAGCGCCTCTTTTTCCGTCACCCCTTCGGCCAGGAGGGGCAGAGGGTCGCCGATCGGGCGGCGTTCGCTTACCAATGCCTCTACCGCGGCTGGAAGCTCGACGGTGGCATCCCCCTGGTAAAGTATAAGAGCAGTGCCGCTTTCAAAGCCGGGCATGGCGGGCAGCAGGGGCAGAGCGTCGGCCTCCAGCACAAAGCCTTCCTGAAGGCCGGTGCGGACCAAAGCCAGGCCATCGGTCAGCAACATGGCCCGGCCGTTTTCCGGCAGGGGCAGGGCCAGGATTTCGGGCATGATCGCCGCCGGTTCAAGGGCATGGGCGCGGCAGAGATCCCGCCAGTAGGTCAAGCGTTCCCGGGCGATTACCGCCACCGCCAAGGAGCCTTGCTCGTCGAGCGCTCCCAGGGCGAAGTGCTGCTCTTCAATCTCGGCGGCCAGTGATTCTTCCAGCGCGTATGGCACGGCGGCGAGCAACTGTTTGCGGTTGCCGGGCGGCAGGAGTACCCGGGTCAACAGCACTTCGGCGCCGGGGATCAACGCCAGCAGGCGGTAACCTTCGGCGCCGGCGGCGGCCAGTTCGCTCAGGGAGCCTTGGCCGATGTATTGGGCGCCGTCGGCCTCGATTTTAACCCAAGCGCATTGATCTGGGGCCTGCGGCCCCAAGCGGAGTATTATTTTTTTCATGATAGACTGTTACCTGTTGCGGCGCAAAACCCGGACCGCCTTGCCCTCACGTTTGAGCAGACTGTAAAGAGTCAAATGGCTCTGGCCGATTAAGGCCTGGGATTGTACCATAAAGTAATTACTTTGCACATCCAGGAAACCGGTGGCGTTTTCGGCGTCCAGGCCGCTGCCCGCCAAGGCCGGATGGGCAAGGAAATCCGCCAGGGTTGGATACCCTTTTTCCGGCCGGTCGGCTATCAGCTGTTCCGCTTTTTTCAGGTCAAGCTGGTCGGAGAGCGCGGCCAGCACCATGGCCGGGGCGGTGTTGACGTTGAGGGCGGTGGCCTCGGGCAGGGCGCTGAGCAGCGGCTTAAGGCACTGTTCAAAGGCCTGGTTGTCAAAACCGTAAACCAGGGCCAGCTCTCCGGGGGTGCTCAGCGGACGGTTCGCCGCGCGATAAGCAGGGGTGCGGCGCAGATATTCACCGTCCTCGGCCCCGCCCGGAAAACGCGGCTCCTGATCGGCGTCCAGCCAGTCGGATACGGCCTGTTCCAGTTCCACGTTCAGTTCGCAGGCCGCCAGCAGCCGGCGGAATTGCAGGCGGAATTTTTCCTGATTTTCCTCCGTGGCCAGCACCAGATTGTTGAGGTTGAACAGCCCTTGAAGATCATTCATTCGGCCGCTTACCTGGCCGCCTTCGACCATGATCGGCGGGATGTTTTTTCCCAGATATTGATGCTCTTCGCCTTTTTCGGCCCGGCCCAGAAGCAGCGCCGTCCATTCCTCCACCCCCAGGGCGTACAGGTAAGCCTGATCGCCGTGGATGATATTGCCGCTACGGCGAATGTCAAGCTGCTGGGAAAAAATCATCGCCGCCGCCAGGGTGGTGACCAGGGCGGCGGCCAGCAGGGCGGCGATCAGGGCCGCCCCTTGTTGATTGGCCAACGGGCGCGGCAGCAAAGCGGGCTCACCCATGGTCGCTTCCGGCGATCAGTGGCAGCAGTCGCCGCAACCGGCCCCAGTCCTCAAGCTCCAGGACAATCTCCACCGCTGTCGGCAGCCGCTCGTCGGCTTGTAACGCTCCGCCGGTCGGGGCAAAGGTGGATGGCGGCCAGTAATCGTGCCATGTGTCCCGCTGATCCAGAAAACGGATCTCGAAGGCCTTGACCTTGTTAAGCAAGGGCTGGCGGAAGGTGGTCAACCCCGGGCCCCGATCGAGAACCGGCCAGCTTTCCCGAATCAGTTGCCGCTCGGCGAGCAGATAGCGGAGCCGCTGGAGCCCGCTCCGGCCGGGAACGGAATCTTGTCGCTCTCCCCGGGTGAACTCCAGGCCGGCGTCCGGCAGCAGGCCGTAGCTCATGGCCGGTTGATGGTTGCCGTATTCATCGCGAATTCCCCTGGCCCAGGCCTGTTGGAGATCAATGGTCAGCCGGGCCACGGCCATCTGCACCGCTGCCAGCCGTTCGCCTTCCTCGCCGGTCTGTTCGCGGCTGTCGATCAACGCCCGCAGACTGTTGAAGGTGAGTAGCGAAAGCACCGCAAAGAGAGTCAGGGCGACCAGCAATTCCAGCAGGGTGAAGCCGGCCCGGGAGTCTTGCCGCTTGGCGTTCATCGTCGCCTCCGGTGCAGGGTAAGGGTGGCGACCGGCTCCCCGCGTTTACCTTCGCTCCAGACCAGGATCTCCACCCGGCGGATCGCCGCTTCCGGGGTGTCGTGGACGCTGAAGCTCCACGGCCATTGGGCGTCGGCCATCAGGGCGGCGCCGCTGTTTTTTTCTTGTTCCCAGCCCGTCGGGGCCAGCATGATTTCCGTCGCCTTGTTCATCGCTACCCAGTGGGCGAAGGTCTGTTGCTTGAGGTAGTGGATATTGTTGACCGCGTTGCCCGCCGCCTTGACCGCGCTGATCGCCACAATGCTAAGCACCATCAGAGCGATTACGATTTCCATCAGGGTGAATCCCCGACAGTCGGTCGGTAACGGTTTCATCGCACCAATTGGTTGAGTTCAAAGATCGGCAGTAGAATGGCCAGGACGATGGTCAGAATAATGCCGCCCATAATTACGATCATCACCGGCTCGAACAGTCCCATGGTTGCGGCGATCACGGTTTCACTCTCCCGTTCCTGGGTAAGGGCGGCCCGATCCAGCATCTGTTCCAGATTGGAACTGGCTTCGCCGCTGGCGATCAGGTGAATGGTCAGGGGTGGAAAACATTTTTCGGCGGCCATCGCCTGATGGATACTGCTTCCTTCCCGCACCTTTGCCCGGACCCGATCCAGGGCCTCTCTCAGGGCCAGATTGCCCACCACCCGTGAGGAGACCTTGAGGCCTTCCAGGATCGGCACTCCGCTGGCGATGAGAATACTGAAGGAGCGGGCAAAACGGGCCGCCTCCAGGGTACGGATGAAGCGGCCGAACAACGGCAGAGTGAGCAAGCGACGATGCACCCGGCATCGGATATGTTCCCGTTTCAGAAGGGATTTGCCGATCAGCAGCAAGGCGGCGACGCCCAGCAACAGGATGACCCCGTTGTGCTGGAGAAAATCGCTGGTGGCGATCAGCCAGCGGGTAAGCGGCGGCAGATTCTGGCCGATATGGGCGAAAACCTCCACCACCTGGGGAACGACATGGACCAGCAGGGCGGCGATGACGGTGATCGCCACCAAGGTGAGCAGCACCGGATAAAGCAGGGCGAGAAAAACCTTCTGCTGTAGCTGCTGGCGGGCCTCGGTATAGTCGGCCAGTCGCTCCAGGACTACTTCGAGATGGCCGGCCTGCTCGCCGGCGGCCAGAGTGGCGCGGTAAAGTTCGGGAAAGGCGCCGGGAAATTCGGCCAAGGCCCGATCCACGGCAAAACCCTCCAGAATGCGGGAGCGTACCGCCATCAAGACGCTTTTGAGGCGGGGTTTTTCCGCCTGCTCCGCGACAGCCCCCAAGGCTTCTTCCAGCACGATCCCGGAGCGCACCAGGGTTGCCAGTTGCCTGGTGATCACCGCCAGGTCTCCCGGTTGGATGCGGCCGCCGAAGAAATGTCTTGCCGAGGGGCGTCCTTTTTCCTCGGTCACCGGGATGACGGTGAGCGGCATCCAGCCTTTTTCCCGGAGCTGCTGGCGCACCTGGCGGGGAGTATCTCCCTCCAGCACTCCCTGGCGGGATTTGCCGGCGGCATCCACCGCCTTGTACTCAAAGGCGCCCATTAATCCTCCTGGGTGACGCGGAGAACTTCGGACACCGTGGTGTCGCCCGCCTTGATCCGTCGCCAGCCATCCTGGCGGATGCCGGGGGTCTTGAGGCGGGCATAGATTTCGATTTCGTGCTGTCCGACCTTGTTATGAATCATTTCCTGCATCTTGTCGTCGGAGACGATCAGCTCGTAAATGCCGGTTCGGCCGGCGTAACCTTGATGATGGCACTGTTCGCACCCCGCCGCCCGGTAGATGAGGGGAGGGGCGGCGGCCTCCGGGCTGTCCGGGCCGAAGCCGAGATCGGCCAGTTCGGCCGCGGTCGGGGTGTAGGGCTTCCGGCAGTGGGGACAGAGTACCCGCACCAGGCGTTGGGCCAGCACTCCGACCAGGGTGGAGGAGAGGAGAAAGGGCTCGATTCCCATATCCCGCAGCCGGGTGACCGCCCCCACCGCCGTATTGGTGTGGAGGGTGGAAACCACCAGATGGCCGGTGAGGCTGGCCTGCACCGCGATTTCCGCGGTTTCCAGATCGCGGATTTCGCCGACCATGACCACGTCCGGATCCTGGCGGAGAATCGCTCTCAGCCCACGGGCAAAGGTCATCTGGACCTTGGTGTTGACCTGGGTCTGG
>DIKC01000181.1:10632-10774 GCA_002421565.1 Desulfobulbaceae bacterium UBA5628
GAGCCGGTGGGGCCGGTGACCAGAAGGATTCCGTTGGGGCGATGGATCAGTTTGTCCATCATCGCCAGGGTGGCCGGGTCCATCCCCAGATATTCCAGATCAAGCCGGCCGGCCTGTTTGTCCAGCAGGCGCAGCACCACCC
>DIKC01000137.1 GCA_002421565.1 Desulfobulbaceae bacterium UBA5628
CCAACCGCGGCGGCCGTACCTGCCATGCCGCGATTATTTCCCGTGAACTCGGCATTCCCTGCGTGATCGGCACCGGCACCGGCACCGAGAAGATCAAGAAAGGCCAGGACATTACCGTTTCCTCGGCCGAGGGCGAGACCGGCTATGTTTACGAAGGGCTGCTCAAGTTCGAGATCGAACGGATCGATCTCGGCGACCTGCCCAAGACCAAGACCAAGATTATGATGAACCTGGCCATCCCGGAAAAGGCCTTTTCCGAATGCCAGATTCCCAACGACGGAGTGGGGTTGGCCCGTGAGGAGTTCGTGATCAACTCCCACATCGGCATTCATCCCCTGGCCCTCTATAACTACGAGGAATTGAAGAAGTCCGCCGACCCGGAAAAGCAGGCGGTGATTCGGGCCATCGACGAGAAGACTGCCGCCTATACCGACAAGAAGCAATTTTTCATCGACAAGGTGGCGGAAGGAGTGGGCCGGATTGCGGCCGGTTTCTATCCCAAGGATGTCATTGTCCGCCTTTCCGATTTCAAATCCAACGAATACGCCAATCTGGTCGGCGGCACCTTCTACGAGCCGGACGAAGAGAATCCGATGATCGGCTGGCGCGGCGCCTCCCGTTACTACGACCCCAAATACCGTCCCGCCTTTGAGCTGGAGTGCAAGGGATTGCTCAAGGCCCGCAACGACATGGGATTGACCAACATCAAGCTGATGGTGCCTTTCTGCCGCACTCCCGAGGAAGGCAGGAAGGTTGTCGAGGTGTTGCGGGATTGCGGCCTGATTCAGGGCGAAAACGGCCTTGAGCTGTACGTGATGTGCGAGATCCCCTCCAACGTCATTCTGGCCGACGCCTTTGCCGACATTTTCGACGGCTTCTCAATCGGCTCCAACGACCTCACCCAGCTTACCTACGGTCTGGATCGCGATTCCGGGCTGCTCTCCGGTATTGCCGACGAACGCCATGCCGCGGTGAAAGAGATGATCAAGATGGTCATCGCCACTGCCAAGCGGCGCGGCCGCAAGATCGGGATCTGCGGCCAGGGGCCGTCCGACTTCCCCGACTTCGCCACCTTCCTGGTGGAGTGCGGGATCGATTCCATGAGTTTGATCCCCGACACCGCGGTTAAGACCCGCTTGGCGGTGGCGGCCAAGGAAAAGGAAATGGGAATCAGCGCCTGATGGGAGAAACCAGATGGTGAGCCAGGGGATGGTGGGGGCCGCGGCCAAGTTTTAGCTCGGCCCCGGCCCTGATCGCGGCCTCGGTGAAGGCGACGGCCTGGCGGAAGGCCTCGGGCCAAGAGCCGTATTTGAGATGGCAGGCGGTCAGGGCGGCGGCAAAGGTGCAGCCGGTGCCGTGAAAATTGCCGCCTGCCAGCCGGGGATGGCGCTGTTCATGGCTGGTCAATCCGTCCCCTTCCTTGAGCAGCAACAGGTCGACAATCTCCGCTTCTTCTTCCCGGCGGTGACCGCCGGTGATCACCAGGGCTCGCAGTCGTGGACAGGCGGTGAATAAAGAGGCGGCCGCCTCCGGTTGCCCGCTTAAAATCTCCAGTTCCGGTAGATTGGGAGTGAGAACGGTGGCCCGGTTCATCACCGTGGTTTTAAGCACCGCCAGATCGGCGGCCGGTAGCAGGGCATGGCCGTCGCCGGCCGCCAGCACCGGATCGTAAACCACCTCGCCGCTGAAATCCGCCAGCGCTTCGGCCACGGCCTTGGCCGCCGCCGCCCCCCCGATCATCCCGATCTTGACATGGGAAACCGGCAGATCGCTAAGCACCGCCTCGATCTGGCGGCGCACCAGAATCGGATCCACGGCGGAAAAGGCCCGCACTCCGCCGGTGTTCTGAACCGTGAGGCAGGTGATGGCGGCGGCCCCGTATACCCCCAAGGCGGTAAAGGTTTTGAGATCGGCCTGGATTCCGGCCCCGCCGGAAGGGTCGGAGCCGGCGATGCTTAATACGATCCGCCGGGGCAAGGATTATTCTCCTGTCGCGGCCCGGATTTCGGTGACCGTAATCGAGTAGAACAATTCCTGGCCGGCCAGGGGGTGGTTGAAATCAACGGTGGCGTGTTCATCGTCCAGTTCCATGATCATGGCCGGCAGACGATGTTGCTGGCCTTCTTTTTCCAGGTTCATCGCCACCACCATCCCGGGTTGTAATTCCTGCTCCCGGCCGAGGTTTTCCCGCTTGACCCGGATCACCAGTTCTTCGTAGCGGGGGCCGTATCCTTCCTCCGGGCCGATGCTGATGGCGCGGGTTTCTCCCGGTTTCATCCCGATCACCGCCCGCTCAAAGGAGGGCAGGGCGGTGCCGCTGCCGACCCGGAATGAGAGGGGGCCGCTGTCGCTGGATGATTCGAAGATTTCGCCGTTGGCCAGCGAACCCTGGTAATGGACGGTTACTTGATCGTTTTCCTTGACCTGTTGCATGCTAAACTCCCAATGGCAATTTATTGAAAGGCTCCATTATGCCGGAAGCTCGTTGTAAAATCAAGCTGGCGCCAGGGCATGGGGTCAGTGGACGATGAAATGTTCGGTCCAGATTTCCAGCTTGCCGGTCAGCCGCGACAGGGGCATGGCCTTGGTGGCCTTGCCGGAGCCGTTTTCCTGGTCGGCAACCGGCTCCGGCACTTCATAGTCCATGATGAATTGTTCCAGCCGGTCGCCGTAGACGGCGATCGCCCGTTTCATGAACTGGAGCAGTTGTTCGTAGGGAAAGGGTTTGCCGTAAACATCCAGGTGTTGATCGATAAAAATCCTGATTTTGGTCAGCTCGGCTTCGCTCTTGCCGGAGTGGCCGGGGCAGCCGGTCAGGATCGCCACCGTTTTTTCCTGTAACTCCTGGGTGGTGATGGTTCTTTGTCCGGCCAGGGATTGGAACAGCATCTTGACCGTAAGCACCATGCCCCTGAGGCCCAGAAAAAAGTCCGTTGCCTGCTCGGCGGCCAGGTAGGATGGGTTGAGGGAGGAGCCGGCTCCGGCGATCCGCTGTTTGAGGTCGGTGAGCAGGCCGGGCTTGATGGTGTCGTGAAAGAGCTTGATGTTTTTAAGAAAGACCGGCAGCAACTCAAGCTGGCGGAGGGATTTGCCCCGGTATGCAAGGGCGGTGAGCAGGTTGCCGAGTTTGCCGATGGTGGCCGGAAAGCGCTCCAGCAGGAGGGGCAGTTCCACGGCCCGCAGTTCTTCCAGTTGCCGGATAAAATCCTGTAACTGGTCGATTTCTTCCGGTTGATATTCCTGAAAGTCCTCGACATAGGCCTTGATCTGGTCGGAGGCCTTGATGGCGGTGAAGATCAGGTTTTGCAGCAGGCGGGTAGCCATTGCCGGCAAGCCGCTGAAGTCGATTTCTTTGAGTTTGCCTTCCAGTTGGCCGGCGCGGGCGGCGCATTGGTCCAGGGTCGGGGTCTTGGCTTCATTGTTTTCGCCGGTTACAAAACGGTAAAAACGCAGCCCCTGCTCCAGGCTTTCCGGGTTGATTTTGGTCGCCTGCTTGGCCAGCGGCAACAGGCCCGGCAGGGAAAGAAGACGGCGCAGGTTTTCCTGCCCTTCGATCAGAATCCGGCAGTGTCCTTCCAGGTCGCGGAGGGGTTGTTCCAGCCCTTCGCATTCTTGTTGCAGGCGGGCCGCCTGGAGTTTGGCGGCTTCCGGTTTGGTTGCCCGGCGGCGAACATCAATGGCCAGATCGCCCAGCTCGTTTTCCAGCTTTTCCAGTTCGCGCAGGATGGCTTTGATCCCGGCCGTATATTGATCACGGGCGCTCTTGTAATCTTCATTCAGGCCGTATAAACGGAGCTGTTCGCCGGCCTTGTCGAAGTTTACTTGTAGCCACTGGCTGAGTTGCGGGTTGGTGGTGAGCGGCTCCACCGCCCGGCGGGTGGCGGCCAGCAGCTCGGTTATATGATTGACGCTTGCCTGGGCGGCTTCCATGGTTGTTCTTTGGTCTTGCGGTTAGTTGACGGCGGTCGCCGAAGGGCGAAAAAATATCGAAACAGCCCAAGCTCTATACCAGATTTCGCTGGCAAGGAGGAACTTAAAAAAGTAGGGTGGCGGCGATTATATCAATAATTGCATATGAGGCGGGCAAAGAAGGCGATGGAGATCATGGGGTTGATGGCCGGCAATTCAGTGGTGCATGGGCTTGATCCGCGTTTGCGGGTGGCAACGGCCTTTGTTTTCGCCCTGGTGACGGCTCTTTCCCGCTCGATCATGGCCCCGGCCCTGGCCTTGGGAGTTGGTCTGGGGCTGGTCTGGGCGGCTCGCCTGCCGGCGGCAATGGTGGCTCGCCGCTTGCTGGCGGTCAATCTTTTCATGTTTTTTCTCTGGCTGGTTTTGCCTTTTACCTGGGGCGGCCCGGCCGACTTTGCGGATGGCCTGGGCCAGGCCTTGCTGATTACCCTCAAGGCCAATGGCATTGCCTGTCTATTTTGGGGGCTGGTGGCGACCATTCCGGTGGGGGTGCTGGGGCATGCCTTGATCCGTTTGGGAATCCCGGCCAAACTGGCCCATTTGTTGCTCTTTACCTATCGTTATCTGTATGTTCTTTATGAAGAATACCAGCGGCTGCGGCAGGCGGCCCTGGTGCGCGGCTTTCAGCCCCGGCCATCCCGTCATGCCTTGCGGACTTACGCCTGGCTGGTGGGGATGTTGCTGGTGCGGGCCTTCAACCGTTCGCAGCGGGTTTACGAGGCCATGCTCTGCCGGGGGTTCAAGGGGCGTTTCTATTCCTTGGAGCATTTTTCCTTTTCCGGCCGGGATTGCTTGGCCCTGTTCTTTTTCGGCCTTTTTCTGGGCGGTATGGTGTATGGCGAATGGCTGCTGAATCGTTGAAAGAAGCGCACTCCCACCCTTCGGGAGAGGCGATGCTTACCCTGGAACGGGTCGGGTTTGCCTATCCCGGGCAGGAACCGGTGCTGCGGGAAATCTCCCTTTCTTTGCGCGCCGGTGAAAAGCTGGGCCTGGTTGGCGACAACGGTAGCGGCAAGACCACCCTGCTCCATTTGATCATGGGATTGCTGCGGCCGGATGAAGGTCGGGTTATTCTTTTTGGCCGTCCCATGCTGGCGGAGGCGGATTTCGCGCCCCTGCGCGGCCGGATCGGGCTGCTTTTCCAGGATGCCGACGACCAGTTGTTCTGCCCCACGGTATTGGAAGACGTGGCCTTCGGGCCGCTCAATCAGGGGAAAAGCCGGGAGCAGGCGGAAAAAATCGCCCGCCGGACCTTGGAGCGGCTCGGGATCGGCGCCTTGGCCGAACGGGTTGCCCATCAACTTTCCGGAGGAGAAAAGAAGATGGCGGCCCTGGCGGCGGTGCTGGCCATGGAGCCGGCGGTGCTGTTGCTCGATGAACCCACCACCGGCCTGGATTTCCACACCCGTCAGCGGTTGCTTGAATTGCTGGCGGGGCTCGATCTGGCCATGTTGCTGATCTCCCACGAATACGACTTTCTGGCCGAGGTGACCAAGCAGGTGCTGGTTCTCCGGGACGGCCATATTGTCACCGAGGCGGCCGCCCCCCACACCCATGTCCACGTTCATCCCGCCGGCACCCACCCCCATCGCCACCAGCCGTAAAGCCCGTAAGGTCGCTTACGGCTTGACAATTTGCTTTGATAAACATATTCTGCCGCCGGTATGGAGTTGATCTGCGAAAAATACCGGGAAAAGGAAGCGGCGGCCATTGCCCGTTGCCGCCGCCCCCGCGAACATTGTAAATTCCGTTCGTCCTGCATGATTAATTTCCTGACTCGGGAAAACGCCAAGCGGAAAGAAGAGGAAAACGCGCCGATGCTCGATTTCAGCAAGGGAAGCGGCCTGCTCCCCGCCATTGTTCAGGACCATGCCAGCAATGAGGTACTGATGCTGGCCTATATCAACGAAGAGGCGTGGCGACAAACCCTGGTCACCGGCAAGGCCCATTACTGGAGCCGCTCGCGTAACAAGATCTGGCTCAAGGGGGAAACATCCGGCCATATCCAGGAAATCAGGGAGATTCTGGTGGACTGCGACGCCGACACCGTGGTTTACCGGGTGGAGCAGTTGGGCGGGGCGGCCTGCCATACCGGCCATCGTAGTTGTTTTTACCGCCGGGTGGCGGGCAATGAATTGGAAGTGATCGCAGTGCCGGTTTTTGATCCAGCGGAGGTTTATCGGAAATGAATGTTTTAAAACTGGGAATCCCCAAGGGCAGCTTGGAAAAGGCGACCATTGAACTGTTTGAAAAATCGGGCTGGCGGATCAAGCTCTCCTCCCGCAACTATTTTCCCGAGATCGACGACCCGGAGCTTTCCTGCTCCATCTGCCGGCCCCAGGAAATGTCCATGTACATCGAAAAAGAGGTGCTGGACGCCGGGATCACCGGCAAGGACTGGACTTTGGAGAACCGCTCGGATGTGGTGGTGGTGGCCGACCTGATTTATTCCAAGGTGAGCCGGCGGCCCACCCGCTGGGTGCTGGCGGTGCCGGGGGATTCGCCGGTGCAGCGGGTCGAGGACCTGGAAGGGAAAAAGATCGCCACCGAGCTGGTCAATTTTACCCGCGAATATTTCTCCTCCCGCAAGATCAATGTGGATATTTCCTTTTCCTGGGGGGCCACCGAGGCCAAGGTGGTTTCTGGGCTGGCCGACGCCATTGTCGAGGTCACCGAGACCGAAAGCACCATCCGGGCCCACGGCCTGCGGATCATCGCCGAGCTGATGACCTCCAACACCCAGTTGATCGCCAGCAAGAGCGCTTGGGCCGATCCCTGGAAGCGGGAGAAGATCGAGAATATCGCCCTGCTCCTGCAAGGGGCGTTGCGGGCCGACAAGCTGGTGGGGCTCAAAATGAACGTGGCCAAGGAGCGGCTGGAAACGGTGATCGCCATGCTCCCCAGCCTCAACGCCCCTACGGTTTCGCCACTTTACCAGAAGGAGTGGTTTTCGGTGGAAACGGTGATCTCCGAGCATGAGGTGCGCGACCTGATTCCCCGGATGCTCAAGGCCGGGGCCGAAGGGATCATCGAATATTCCCTGAACAAGGTGATCTGAGATGCCGGGCGGCCCGGCCCTGATCATCAAGGAAGTCACGTTTCTGGACAGCGTCTTCAGCCTGGCCCGGCTGCCGGCCGCCGACCGGCCGGAAATCGCCTTTGCCGGGCGCTCCAACGTCGGCAAGTCTAGTCTGCTCAACCGGCTGATCAACCGCCGCAATCTGGTCAAGGTCAGCGCCCGGCCGGGTAAAACCCAGAGCCTCAACTACTATGCGGTGGACGACACCATTTATCTGGTGGATCTGCCGGGCTACGGCTATGCCAAGGTGGACAAGGGTTTGCAGGAAAAGTGGGAGCAGTTGATCGCCTCCTACCTGGAAAGCCGGGCCACCCTGCGCTGCGTGGTGGTGATCATCGATATTCGCCATGCCTTGAAGGAGCTTGACCGGCTGCTGGTCGAGTGGTTGCGGGAGCGGGATATTCCCCTGCTGCTGGTTTATACCAAGATCGACAAGCTCTCCCGCAACGAACAGCATCGCCAGGCCCGGCAACTGGACGCCGGCCTCGGCCTGACCGCGGCCGACCGCATCCTCTTTTCCGCCAAAACCGGCGATGGCCGCGACCAGCTCCTGGCCAAACTCGCCCTGTTTCTTACGCTCCCGGAATAAAAAAAGTCCTCGCGCTTTATACGTAGATTGCGTGCTATGTCGATAGCAATGAGCTCCTTGTTTAAAGAGTTGCCGACATTCTCTCGCTTCCGCTCTGCTTATTTTTGGTGGGAGTCTGGGGCGCAATTCTGGCTTTTCACTTTGTATGGCAAGGATGAAATGGCCGACCTCAGTGTTAAGGAAAAGAGACTGCTCAAGGAAATGTTGAAAGAGGAACTGGAGGGCAGGCGATGAAAAAGCGCAATTTGTTTGCCGAACTGACCGAGGGGTTTCAGGCGCTTGCCGAGGAACGGAGCGGTAAGCGCACCTTGCGTACCCATGCGGTAGAGATGTTGTCGGCACCCGAGGTGACTGCCGGGGAACTGGTGGCCTTGCGTGAGCGGTTACGGTTGTCCCGGCAGGTCTTTGCCCGTTATCTGCGAACCAACCCGCGGACTCTGGAAAATTGGGAGCAAGGACGGGCGCGTCCCAATGCTCAGGCAGCGTTGCTGATCAGGCTGGTGGAACTTTACCCGGATACGGTTGAACGTCTGGCAACGGTTTGAGATAAAATCGGCCAGGCTTTTTGACGTTTTAAATGGAGGAGGGTATGCGTTGTCCCGGCTGCGGCCAGGAGATCAAGCTCCACCGGAATCCGGTGCCGACCGTGGATATCATCATTGAGACCGGCGGCGGGGTGGTGTTGATCAAGCGCAAGAACCCTCCCCACGGCTGGGCCTTGCCCGGCGGTTTCGTCGATTACGGCGAGAGCCTGGAGCAGGCGGCGATCCGCGAGGCCCGGGAAGAAACCGGCCTTGCCGTGCAGCTACGCCGCCAATTCCACACCTATTCCGATCCCGCCCGCGATTCCCGCCTGCACACGATCAGCACTGTTTTCATCGCCACCGCCCAAGGGGCGCCGACGGCCGGCGACGATGCCGCCGAGGCCGCCATCTTCACCGAGGAGAATTTGCCGGATCTGGTCTTTGACCACAGGCAAATCCTTACCGATTATTTTCGGGAGCGCTGAAAACTCCGTGCATAACGAAAGTCGTACTTGAAACTATCCGGATAATTTCATATAGTATTGCAAACTGTCCGAGATAATCCAGGAGGCGACATGATTACCCGCCGTTTACAATTGCCCCAGGCCGGAAAAGAAACTTTTTTTCTGTGGGGGCCGCGCCAGACCGGCAAGAGCACCCTGCTCCGCGCCGCCTATCCAGAAGCATTATGGATCGATCTGTTGAAGGCGGAGGAATATCGGCGCTATCTCGATCAGCCGGAATTGTTGCGCGAGGAACTGCGGTCGTATGAGATCCCTCCTTTTGTGGTGGTGGATGAGGTGCAAAAGGTGCCGGGATTGCTCGACGAGGTGCAATGGCTGCACGAGAACCGGCAGGTGCGTTTTGCCTTGTGCGGTTCCAGCGCCCGGAAGGTGCGGCGTGGTCATGCCAATCTGCTTGGCGGCCGGGCCATTCGCTACGAATTGCAGGGTTTTGTCTCCGCGGAACTGGGAGATGACTGGGATCTGACCCGGATGCTCAACCACGGCTATCTGCCGAGCATCTATCTTGCCTCCAGTCCGCAAAAACGCTTTAACTCCTATGTGGCCGATTATCTGAAAGAAGAGATCGCCGCTGAGGGAGTGGTTCGCAATCTGCCGGGGTTTTCCGGCTTTCTCAACCTCGCGTCACTCTCCGATACCGAACTTGTCAATTACTCTACCATTGCGCGGGACTGCGGCGTTTCCAGCCAGACCGTCAAAGAGTATTTTACGATTTTGATCGACACTCTGCTCGGCAGATGGTTGCCGGCGTACCGGAAGCGTCCCAAACGGCGGGTGATCGGCTCGCCAAAATTTTATTTTTCCGATGTGGGGGTGGTCAACTTCCTCGCCAGACGGGGAACTCTGGAGCCCGGGGCCGAACTATACGGCAAGGCATTTGAGAATTGGTGCTTTCATGAACTCAGCGCCTACAATCTCTATAGCGACTCCTTTGCGGAATTGAGCTATTGGCGTCTGGCCAGCGGTTACGAGGTTGACTTCATCGTCAACGACCTGGCGGTGGCCATTGAAGCCAAGGCGACGGCCAGGATTAACTCCGACCATCTGAAGGGGATCAGGGCCTTGAAGCAAGACCATAGCGCGGTTGGCCGGGCGATGGTCGTTTGTCTGGAGCCCAGGCCGCGACGCACCGAGGACGGCATTGAGATTATGCCGGTGGCAACCTTCTGCCAAGCCCTGTGGGCTGGCGAGATATTCTAGGCAACTGTTCCCAGCCGCTGTTTTTTGATCACTCTTTTTTTCTCGTTTGTAGTGTGGTAACATCATGATGTGCTCGCATCACGCACGAGTGAGAAATTTTTTGCAAGAGGGGGTGATTTCATGAGAACCACGCTGGATATTGACGACGATGTTCTGAACGCCGCCAAGGAGTTGGCTCGCCGGGAGCGGTTGTCGGCCGGTCAGGTTGTTTCCCGTTTATTGCGCAGGGCCTTTACCGGACAGAGCCAAGGTCATCCATCATCGGCCGTCGGCGCGGAGGAAGCGGTGGCTGGATTTCGCCCGTTCGGCCAGCGCGGCAAGGTCGTGACCGACGATCATGTTAATTTGTTGCGTGATCAGGAAGGGGTGTGATGCGGTCCTTGCTGGACGTAAACGTGCTGATTGCGCTGTTGGATGCGGACCATATCCATCACAAGGCGGCCACTGACTGGCTTGGCCGGAATATCGCCGATGGTTGGGCCTCTTGTCCGCTTACCCAGAACGGTTGTGTTCGCATTATGTCCCAGCCTGGTTATCCAAACCCGATCCCGACCGCCCAGGTGGCCGAGCGGCTTGCCGAAGCCGCGGCTACCGCCTTTCATACCTTCTGGCCGGACGATGTAAACATGCTTGTTCCGGAAAAAATCGACTGGTCGAGAATACTTGCTTCCCGCCAAGTGACCGATGCGTACCTTCTCGCCCTTGCCGTGAAACATCATGGTCGCCTGGTAACCTTTGACCAAGCCATTTCTCCGACCGTCGTCCCGAAGGCCAAGCCGATAAATCTCGTCTCAATTCCCGTCAAGGCCCGCTGAATCCGCTTCAGAGAGTAGAGTTGCGAAACAAAAAAGGTTGCCGGATTGCCCCCAAGTCGGGGGCGGCGCAAAGGGCATAAAAAAGCTTGCAGTTCAACGTCCGCCGGGAGGCGGGAGGGTAATGGATTCGCCGGTGCGCAGGTTGCGCAGGATCAATTCGTTCGGGCGGGAGAAATCGAGTTTGACGGCATCGCCATTTTTGGTGTCGGCCATGCCGTGGCCTTTCAGGATGGTAGGATCAGTCACCTTCATTTGTTGGTAATCGACCCCCACCTTCGGTAAGGGGGCGATGGCCTCGGCCGGAGGGCAGGAGAAAACAAGCAGTGCTGCCATGACGGTCAGGATTTGGAAGCTGGCGGCCAGGCAAGCGGTAATGGATGGCCTGAGGTTGTTCATTGTACTCTCCTTGCTTAATGGATAATCGGGCCGATGTAGGGCAGGCCGGCCCCTTCGCCGCCGCCCGCGAGCAGTTGGACGGCAAAGTCGGTGAAGTGAATGGGACCGCGGCCCGAGGTGGAGTAGCTTGAGTCGGTATAGCCGAAGGTGTGAATCACCAATTCAGGTCTGTTTTCCTGGTTGTTGCTGAAACCGGCCGAGGTGTGGCCGGCATCGCGGACGATGGAGGCGATTCCGGCTTCGTCGTTCCGCAACAGGGCGGAAGCGGCCGGATTGACCCGATCCCAGTTGACGGCGGTGAACCAGTCGTTCTCCGCCGGACTCCAATTGCTGGCGGAAATATCCGGCAGGGAGGGCCATTTCCATAGTTCCTCGCCGGCTGGCGAGAAACGTTGGTGATAGCCGTAACGGTTGCTCATCACATCATAGGCATCGCTATTCTGGCTCCGGCCACTCTGGGTGTTGCTGCTCCAACGGGCATCGCCGAACAGAAGCTGGATGTCGTTGGTGCGGGCATCGTCCACCATTTTTTCCACCACCCGGATCATCACCGTGCTGTCGTCGTGGATGAAATAGCCGTCGCCGTTGTACTGGCTGCCCTTGACGTAATCATCGTAAACATCGCTGCTTGTTCTTTGACTCCAGGTGTCGTGGGAGGTGAGATAATGCAGTTTTTTGTAGGCCAGCCATTGCCAGGTAGTCTGGCCGGTCTGTTCCCAGAGAACCAGGAGCATGGAGTTGTTTTCCCGGCCGCTGGCGCTGTTGGTGGGCTTGACGGCAGCGGGGATGAAGTCGCGGTCGCCGTTGACGCTGATCGGCCAGTTGTAGCGTAGGAAGGAGATGCCGTAGCCGGAATAGTAAACATTCTGGCCGCTTCCCTGTTTTTGGGCTCGGAACATAAAGCCCATGCCGGCGTAATTAAGCCAGGGACCAGTGGCCGCCTTGATCTGCACGTCGTAGCTTAACAGGTTGTTGTTCATTTCCCAGGCTTGGGACATGCCTAGTCCGGCGGCATTATGTTTGAACGGGACATAATGATAGCGGACTTCATTAAGGCCGCTTCCCTCGGAATCGTAGCCTTGGACTTTCAGGTCGGTGCGCTGATAGGTGCCGCCCTGGGGGTGGGTATAGGTGTCGCTGGTCACAACACTCTTCGGGTCTCCGCCACCTGACAGATGGAAGTCGCTGGCCGCGATCGGGGTAATGTTATAGGTGGGTTGTTGGCCTTCCGGAAAAGCGGCCGGATCAAAGGTGGAGAGTTCTTCGCCGCCGGAGTCCACATGCTTGCAAGGAGTGAGAGGTGTCCAGTAGGTGATGGTGCGGGCTGCGTTGAGTTCTCCGCTGCCGGGATATTCGCCCCGGAGTACCAGTTCGGCGCTGTCGATGGTTTTCGCTGTGGTGCCGGCGGCAAGGGTAACCGGGAAATCGTCATGATCAAGGCCGATAATATTTTCCATGGTGTTGCTACCGCTGTCGTAGTTGAGATAGCGATACTGTTTCTCCCCGATTTGAAAAGTGCCGTTGCGCGCTGATAAATTGCCGACCACATTGGTTATGGTCAGATCGCCGCCCTTGCTCACCGTCTGTTCCCCATTCACGGTGAACATTTCCTCGCCACCGTCATTCATGGCGCTGCTGCTGGTAATGGTGAAACGGCCGCCGCCACCTGGGATGTCGAACGAGGAGTCGAACAGGGCGGCCAAGGCATCTTTACCATCACGACAATAGGTGGCGTAGGCGTAATTAAAGCCCGATTCCGCCAGGTAATAGGCCCGTTCGCCGTAGTTGGCCCGCACTTCATGCTGGGCGGTGGTGCCGAGCATGGAGGCGGCCCCGGCCCCCAGCACCCCGGCCACTACCATCGCCATCACCGCCCCGATCATCACTCCGCCCCGCTCTTTTCCTGTTACCCAGGAGTTGAGCCGAGCGGCCAGAGGGCAGGTGGGGGGATTTTGATGCTGCTTCATGACGGGCCTCGATACTTGTAGGTATTGCGTGGCAGCACCCTGGTACTGAAGGTGATCTGGCTGCCGGCCTGGGCGTGGTTCAGGATCATGGTGATGGTTATGCGGTTGTCCGCCTCGTATTGGACGGTGAAGGAATTGACCTGGTCGATCAGGGTGTCGCCGTTGATGGTCAGGTTGGTTCCATTCAGGATAAGGGTGCGGCTGCCGAGGACATTGGTGAGGGTCGTGGGATCATTGTCCGGATCAACCGTTGGTTCACAGTCGTAGCAGGTCAGATACTCATTGGTCAGCCGGGTCATGGCCAGTTGCGCCTTCTGGCTCATGGCCGCGTTCTCCGCCGCCAGGAAATAACCCTGGACGGTGGCGATCAGGCCGAAGCCAGCCACTGCCAGCAGCAAGCCACCCAAGGCCAGGGCGGTGATGACTTCGATGAGGGTGAAGCCGCCTTGCGGGTTGCCTGCTGATATGCCGGGCCGGGTCGTCATGGCTTACTCCGAAAAAAGGGCGCTGATCGTCTGCTGGCCGGTGGTCATGGTGGCTTCGATGACTTCAAAGGTGTCGCCGGGGTTGAGAGTAACCGTGGTGTAGCTGATTTCGGCGTCGTCCAAGGCGGTTTTAAAGGCCGCCCAGGTAATGTTGCCGGCCAGATAACTTTGATATTCCACGGTCGCCGCCTCCATCCCCTGCCGGGAAGCGGCCAGATCCTGGACCATGATCACCGGGTCAACGCTGCGGGTGACCACCCCGCCCAGGAAGACAAAGGCGGCCAGTCCGGCCAGGGCGGCCAGCACGATGGTAAGGATGATCTCGATCAGGGTGAAGCCCTGCTGGCGGCTCTTTACGGTCATGGGATGAAACCTGTGTTGGGGGTGATGGTGATGGAAACCGTATCGTCGCCGCTGACCGTGATGGTCATGGGGGTGGCCAGGATGGCGCCGGTGGCTGGGTCGGCCCCGTTGTAGGGGGCGCCCCAGTCATCAAACGAGAGGGTGAAGGTGGTGACCGTGACCCCGGCCGGAAGACTCACGGTGTCCGAATTTTCTCCCAGGAACATGGTCTTGTCGGCGGTATTGCCGCCGGAAAAGAGCCAGTAGCTGGAGCCGGTGGAGTTGATGCCCCAAGCGGTGTCCGAGTGCATGGCCCGGATCTGGGCCTGGCGGAGGTGGGTCTTGATGGTGTCGGCCACGGCCCGCGCTTCTCCCCGGTTGCCGCCGATCTTGCCGAGCGCCAGGGCCGAGAGAATGCCCAGCAGTACCAGGACGGCGATCACTTCCAGCATGGTGAAACCGCGTTCCTTCATGGATAGCCCCCTTTCATTCTCACTTTATATATCAGTTTTTATGAGCTTTGCAACAGGCAAATGCTTTTTCCGGAACCTTTATTCCGTCAGGAGAAATGCGCCTCCGTCATGCTTTCAAGTTCGGCCTGGAGGGTGCTCCACTGATCGTAGAGGCGTTCCAGGCGGCGTTCCAGGCTGCCGTATTCCCGGCTCAGTTCGGTGAATTCATCCTGGCGCTGGTAGGTTTCAGGGTCGGCCAGGGCCTGTTCCACGGTTTTCTTGCGGGTTTCAACCTCCTCCAGTTCCTTTTCCAGTTGGGTGATTTTTTTAGTCAAGGGCGCCAGTTGCCGGTTTTTTTGCTGGCGCAGTTGGGCCTGCTCCCGGCGCTCTTCCTTGCCGCGCTTGCCCTTGTCGGCTCCCGGCGTTTGGGGAGTGGCCGCGGCCGGCGTAGCGGCGGCCTTCTTCCCCGTCCCGGCCGGCGGTTTTGCGGCGCTGCTTGATTTGTCCGTCAGGGCCGCATTCTCCCGCTCCCGGTCGCGGCGGAGTTTTTCCAGATATTCGTCGATGTTGCCCTGGTAGATGGTGCCCCGGCCTTCCTTGATTTCCAGCACCCGGCCGACAAAGCCGTTGACGAAATAGCGGTTGTGGGAGACCACGATGATGCTGCCGTCGTACTGGCGCATCGCCTCCTGCAGCACCTCCTGGGAGCTGATGTCCAGATGGTTGGTGGGCTCGTCCATGATCAGCAGGTTGGCCGGGGTGGCGATCATCTTGGCCAGGGCCAGCCGGCTCTTTTCGCCGCCGGAGAGCACCGCCACCTTCTTTTCCACCTCATCGCCGCGGAAGAGGAAGGCGCCCAGCAGCGACCGCGCCTGGGTGAGGCTGATGTCGCTGGTGACCTGATAGACGGTGTCGAAGACCGTGTAGCGCTGGTCCAGTTCCTGGGCCTGGTGCTGGCCGAAATAGGAAAGTTTGACGTTGTGGCCGAAGCGGATGTTGCCGCCGTCCGGGGCGATCAGCCCGGCCAGGGTCTTGACCAAGGTCGATTTGCCCGCCCCGTTGACCCCGACCACCGCCATTTTTTCGCCCCGTTCCAGGGTGAAGGAAAGGCCGTCAAAGACCTGGAGTTGGCCGAAGCGTTTGCTCAGGCCGCGAACCTCCACCGCCAGGCGGCCGCTGGCAGGGGCGGGCGGGAAACGGAAATCGACCCGGGCCTCGCTCTCCTCCAGCTCGACTTTGTCCATTTTTTCAAGCTGGCGCAAACGGCTCTGGACCTGGCTGGCCTTGGTCGATTTGGCCCGGAAGCGCTCGACAAAGCGCATGGTCTGCTGGATGTTGGCCTGCTGGTTTTCCCAGGCGGCCCGCTGGATGGTCAGCCGTTCCTCTTTTTGCCGGAGGTAGAGCGAGTAATTGCCCTTGTAGGTGTTCAACCGCCCCAGGCTTAGTTCCCAGGTCAGGGTGGTGACATTATCGAGAAAGGCCCGGTCGTGGGAGATGATCACCAGGGCGCCTTGGTAGGATTTGAGAAAATCCTCCAGCCAGGTGAGGGAATCGAGATCGAGATGGTTGGTCGGCTCGTCGAGCAGGAGCAGGGAGGGGCGGGCCAGAAGCAGCTTGGCCAGCATCAGCCGCATCAGCCAGCCGCCGGAAAAGGCCCGGCACTCCTTGCTGAAATCGGCGGGTTTAAAGCCCAGGCCGGTCAGCACCTTCTCCACCTGCGATTGGATGCGGAACACGTCGTGGCCTTCCAGTTCGTGCTGGAGGTCGCCCTGGCGTTCCATCAGGGCGGCGCATTCCGGCGAGTCGGCCTTGATTCCGGCCAGTTGCCGGTTGACTTCATCCAGTTCCGCCTGCAAACGCAACGCCTCGGCAAAGGCGCTTTCCGCCTCCTGGTAAAGGTTGCGGCCGGCCGGGAAGTTTTCCACTTCCTGCGGCAGGTAGCCGACCGTGGCCCGGCGGGCCCGGATCACCACCTTTTCGTCGGCCATTTTTCGGCCGACCATGATTTTCATCAAGGTGCTTTTGCCGGCCCCGTTGACCCCCACCAGCCCGATTCGGTCCTGGGGATGGATTTTGGCCGAAATATCCTTGAACAGGTGCTTGTCGCCGTACTGGATGGAAAGATTTTGAATAGTCAGCATGGGAAAGAGGGGATGCTCAAACCTGGGAATTGAGGGTTGCGGGTTTTTTCGAAAAACCCAGTTCCTGGGTGACCTGGGTGGCGGTTTCCTCGATGGATTTACCGGCGGTGTTGATTACCGGAATATGGTAGTTGTGGTAAATCTGCTCGGCCTGCTTGATCTCCTCGCTGCAAGTGGCCAGTTTGGCGTAGCCGCTGTCCCGGTAGCGTTTTTCCCGGACGTTGTGGAGCAGTTCCGGGGTGGTGGTGAGGGCCACCACCCGCCGGAGATTGCGGCGCACCCCCTCCGGAAGTTTGTATTCCTGGAGATACTCGGCGGTAAGGGGGAAGTTGGCGGCCTTGAGCCCCATCTGGGTGGCGAGATAAACGCTGACCGGGGTCTTGCCGGAGCGCGACACCCCCAGGAGAATCACGTCCGCTTCGTCCAGTTCCTCGATTCGCACCCCGTCGTCATGTTCCAGGCAGAAGTGGATTGCCTCCACCCGTTTGGCCATGGTGATGTTGTCCACATGGCGGGAAAAGCCCGGCACCCGCAAGGCCCTGGTTTCCAGGCATCCTTCCAGCCGTTCCAGGAAGACGGCAAAGGCGTCGAACAACTCCACCTCGGAGTGATCGAAGACCCGGCGCACCTCTTCATTCATGATGGTGCTGAAGATGATCGGCCGTCGGCCGCCGGATTGCTTGAGGATATAGGCCAGGGTTTTTTGGGCTTCTTCCTCGGTCAGGATGAAGGGGAAACGCTCCTCATGGAAGCTGGTCTCGGGAAACTGACGGATCATGGCATGTCCCAGATTGGTGGCCAGGATGCCGGTGCTGTCCGAGACAAAATAGACGTCCTTGGAGCTCCACATTTTCTTCTCTCCTCGACTACCACCCTGCAACAGATGGCGCCCTTAAAATATCTATTCCAATATCTTGAGAAATAAGGTAATGGCCTGTCATGGCAGCCAGTAAGCCTATAAGTTAGTTTGGCCCGGGTACTTACGCAACAGGAAAGTTCAGCCCACGGCTATGGTTTGATCGTGATTATTTACGGGGATGGAGGGAGTGATGGAGATGCGGGATCTGACAATCGGCAAGAAGGTGTTCGGTGGTTTCGGGGCGGTGATAGTGCTTCTGTTGATCATCGGGGCGTTCAACTATTTCGGGGTCAAGAGCATTGTTGACAACGGCCATGAGGTGATCCACGGCAACGAGCTGGACGCCGAACTGGCCCAGCGGGAGGTGGATCATCTTAACTGGGCCGGGATGGTTTGCGCCTATCTGGTCGATACAAATATCAGCGACCTGCGGGTGGAAGCCGATCCCCGTAACTGCGGTTTCGGTAAATGGTATTACGGCGAGGGTCGTCGCCAGGCCGAACGGATGGTGCCCAGTCTCGCGCCCTTGTTGCAGCGGATCGAAAAGCCCCATTCGGAGCTGCATGCCTCGGCAATAGCGATCCGGCAGGCCGGCGGCGATTCGGAAGGCCGTCTCCGCGCTAATGCCATTTTCGTGGAGCGAAGCAAACCGGCCCTGGCCGGGGTTCAGGGGTTGCTCCACGAGATTCGGGCCGAGGCCAGAAAGTCCATCATGACCGATACGGTGATGATGGACGCGGCCAATAAAACCTTGCTCGCGATCAGCGCCGCCGCTGCGATTACGGTGGCGGTGGCCCTGCTGATGGCCTTTCTCACCAGCCGGGGGATCACCATGATTCTGACCGGTATCGCTCGTCAGATGAGTGACGGCTCCTCTCAGGTGGCGGCTGCCGCCGCCGAAGTTTCTTCCGCCAGTCAGTCCCTGGCCGAAGGCGCTTCCGAACAGGCCTCTTCCCTGGAAGAAACCTCCGCTTCCCTGGAAGAGGTAGCGGCGATGACCAAGCAGGACGCGGAAAACGCCGGCCAGGCGGACCGGGTGATGAAGAACGCGGCCGAGGTGGTCAGCAGCGCCGATGCCTCCATGCAGCGGCTGATCGCCTCCATGCAGGAAATTTCCGAGGCCAGCGCCGAGACCCAGAAGATCGTCAAGACCATCGATGAAATCGCCTTCCAGACCAACCTCCTGGCCTTGAACGCGGCGGTGGAAGCAGCCAGGGCCGGCGAGGCCGGAGCCGGATTCGCGGTGGTGGCGGAAGAGGTGCGGAGTCTGGCGATGCGCAGCGCCGAGGCGGCCAAAAGCACCGCGGTCCTGATTGAGCAATCGCAGAAAAACGCCGATAACGGGGTGGAGTCAGCGGGCGAAGTCAAGGAAATCCTGGTCAAGATCGTGGACGGAATCAACAAGGTAAGCCAGTTGGCCAAGGAAATCGCGGTGGCCAGCGACGAACAGGCCCAGGGGGTAAATCAGATCAACCTGGCGGTTTCCGAGGTGGACAAGGTGACCCAGTCCAACGCCGCCACCTCCGAGGAGTGCGCCTCGGCCAGCGAGGAATTGTCCGGCCAGGCCAAGGAATTGAACGAACTGATCCGGGAAATGGCCCGGGTCGTAGGGGCCAGGCAGCCGTCGGAGGCCAACAGCCGCGGCGCCCTGAAACGGCCGCCGATGGTTGACCGGCCCGCCGCCAAGAAACCGGCCCTTGCCGCCCCGGCTCCCAAGGTAACCCGGAAACCGACGGTGAAAAACGCGGCTCCGGCCGCCGCCCTGCCTCCCGGCAAGGGCAAGAGCAAGGATGTGATTCCCTTTGACGATGACGATTTCGAGGATTTCTAAACCGGATCGGGAATTTCAATAACCAAGTCGCGCAGGGCATGGTTCTGGCACGCCAGCCGCCAGCCCTGCGCCAGTTCTTCCGGGGTGAGCCGTTTTTTCTCCGGTTCCCGCAGGGGGGTCAGACCTTCCTTGCCGGCCAGCACCTTGATCCGGCAGCGGCCGCACTGGGCCTTGCCGCCGCAGATGGTGGCAATCGGCACTTCCTGCATCAGGAAATTATTGAGCAGGCTGTAAGCCGGATTTACCCGCACCCGCTCTTCCCGGTTCTTGATCAGCACCTCCGGCATCATACCCTTTTCAGGCATTCCGCAACTCGCCGCGCACCCCGACCACCACCTCTTTCACCGGCATGGATTTACCGGCCCGCTGCATGGCCTCGCGGATGATATTGCGCATCGCCCCGCAGCAGGGCACCTCCATGATCGCGATGGTCACGCTTTTAAGCCGGCCGGAGGCGAAAATTTCAGTGAATTTCTGAACATAGGCCTCGGCGTCGTCAAACTTGGGGCATCCGGTCATCACTGCCCGGCCGGCCAGCAAATCCTGGTGGAAACGGGGATAGGCCACCGGCACGCAATCGGCCGCCACCAGCAGATCAGCCCCTTCCAGAAAGGGGGCGGTGGGCGGCACCAGCCGAATCTGCACCGGCCAGTGGCTCAGAGCCGAAGCCGAGGGGCCGCTCTCCGAACCGGTTTGGCGCGGCTGATTGGCGGCCTGGCAGGGAGTAGCCCCGGCGGTAAAGGTCTGCAAATGGGAGGAAGGACAGCCGCAGCCCATGCTTGCCGCCGCCTCGGCGGCCCGTTGCCGGCTGAGCAGCTCCTCCACCGCTTCCTCGTCAAAGTCGTCCGCTGCCCGCTCGATTACCTTGAGCGCCCCGGTGGGGCAACCGCCCAGGCAGGCGCCCAGGCCGTCGCAGTATTTTTCCGCAATCAGGCGGGCCTTGCCGTCCACAATCCGGAGGGCACCCTCGGCGCAGGTGGGGACGCACTCGCCGCAGCCGTTGCACAATTCATCATCAATCTCGATAATTTTACGTGTTATTTTCATGACTAATTCCTTGTAAGGGAAAAATAATAAACCAATGGTCGCCTAATCGGCCAAAAGTACCCGCCTGGCCAGATTCACCCCGCTGGCGGTAAGAAAACTCTTTTCCACCATCTTAACCAGATGCTCGCGGGGAGAGGGCTGCTCCGCCTGTTTTTCCTCCAGGTTGACCAGCAGGTCAGCGTCGTAGAGCACCTTGAAATTGACGCTCTCATTCGGCCCCGGACTGTGATGATGGCCGATGATCTCGCATACTTCCTCGATCATCCCCGGCTCTGCTCCCAGTTCGGTGAGGATTTGCCGGGCCACCGGCGGCCCTTCCTGGTGCTGGTAACGGGCGGCGCTGCTGTTATATTTTCGTTCCGCCTCGGGAATTCCGATGTCGTGGAGATAGGCAACGGCCAGGGTAACCGCCGGGTTGCTCCCCTCCTGGGGGCCGATTTCCCCGGCATAACGGGCCACCTTGGCGGCGTGACCGATCCGTTTGAAATCCTTGCCAAAGTATTTTTTCATCGCAATCGCCACCCGGTCCTTGAAGAGTTCCTCCTTCTTGGCCAGCAACTCCGGAGGCAGCGAACCCAGACACTGCTCGGCATAAGGACAGTAGGCGGCGCAGCCGAAATCGGTGCGGGGATTGAGGAGCCGATGGCCGCAGCCGCCGCATTTGCGACTGGCGTCATCCTTGAAGAACTCCACCGCGCCGCCGCATTTGGGGCATTTAACCTCAAAGACCGCGGCCTCGTCCCAGTAGCGACTATCCTGTCCGGGGCATTGCATATTTTTTCCTCTTCCGCGATCCGGGCGGCGGCCCTTGCCACAGCCGCCGCCCGCACCGGCTCAGGTTTTCTTAACCGAGAATCGCCTTCAAATCCTCGTCCGGGGTGGTGATCGCCTTGATCCCGAAATTCTTGACCAAGACGTCCAGGACGTTGGAGGTGACAAAGGCGGGCAGACTCGGCCCGAGGCGGATGTCCTTGATTCCCAGGTGGAGCAGGGTCAGGAGAATCGCCACCGCCTTTTGCTCGTACCAGGAAAGCACCAGGGAAAGGGGCAAATCGTTGACCCCGCACTCAAAGGCATTGGCCAAAGCCACCGCGATCTGAATCGCGGAGTAGGCGTCGTTGCACTGGCCCACATCGAGTAGCCGCGGAATCCCGCCGATGTCGCCAAGTTTCTTGTCAAAGAAGCGGAACTTGCCGCAGGCCAGGGTCAGCACCACGCAATCCTGGGGCACCTTCTCCACGAACTCGGTGTAGTAGTTGCGTCCCGGCTTGGCGCCGTCGCAGCCGGCCACCAGGAAAAAGTGCCGAATCTGCTTGTTCTTGACCGCCTCGATCACGGCCCCGGCCACTCCCATCACGGCATTGCGGGCAAAGCCGACCATCACCGAACCATGATCGGTATCGGCCGGGAAGCCGGGCATGGCCAGGGCCTTGTTGATCACCGGGGTGAAATCCTTGTCCTTGATGTGGGTAACCCCCGGCCAACCCACCAGACCGGTGGTGAAGAGGTTGGCCTGGTAAACTTCCTGCGGCTTCTGGATGCAGTTGGTGGTCATCAGAATGGCGCCGGGGAAGACGGCAAATTCCTTGTGCTGGTTCTGCCAGGCCGTGCCGTAATGGCCGTAAAAATGGGGATACTTCTTCAGTTCCGGGTAGCCGTGAGTCGGCAGCATTTCGCCGTGGGTGTAAACATTGATTCCCTTGCCCTCGGTCTGCTTGAGAAGCAGCTCGAGGTCCTTGAGATCGTGGCCGGAAACCAGGATCGCCTTACCCTTCTTGGCGCCCAGAGGAACCTCGGTCGGCACCGGATGGCCGTAAGCGCCGGTGTTGCCGGCATCGAGCAGTTCCATGGCCCGGAGGTTGGTTTCGCCGCACTTCAAGACCAGCCCGACCCAATCCTGAAGGCCGAGATCGTTGCGGAGGATGGCGGCCAGCCCTTCCTGGATAAAGGCGTAAACCTTGTCGTCTTCCTGGCCGAGAATCTTGGCGTGATCGGCATAGGCGGCCACGCCCTTAAGCCCGAAAAGCAGGGTGTGCTTGAGGGACTGGATATCCGGGTTGGCGGGATCGGGATGGATTTCCACCGCCTGCCCCTGCTTGACCAGACCGGCGAGATCAGCGGCCGGGGTAAAGTTGGCGGCTGCCTCGCTGAAATCAACCTTGCCGCCGGCTGCCTTGACCTTGCCCTTGAGCTGTTCGCGCAGGGCCACCGCCCGCTTGATCAAGGCGATAAAGCGCTCCGGATCAAAATCAACATTGGTAAGGGTGGAGAAGGTCGCCTCGCAGGTAAAAATATTGGCCTCCGGGTCGCTCACGCCCACCTTGCGGCCTTCCACCGCGTAGAGGGAAAGTCCTTGCAGGGCGTGGACCAAAAGATCCTGCAGGGCCGCCACCTCCGGGTTCTTGCCGCAAACGCCCATTACCGTGCATCCCTGTCCCTTGGCCGTTTGTTCACATTGATAACAAAACATTTTTCCTGCCTCCTTTTGTTGCTGGGGTTGTGGGGAAAATATCCGCTGAAAGCGGGAAATCGCCTTTTGCCAAACCATAATCCTGATCTCCTTGTTTAGGGGGGTTCGATTGCTGCCCAATTTCGATCCACCATAACCGCCGCCAAAGAGAAGCACCTTGACTTAAATCAACCCCGGATTTTTTTTTGGCTCTTTCAATAAGGAGTTTTGCCGGGCAGTACCTCCCAGCGGGCAAAAACCGGCAGGGCCGCCTCCCGCATCAGCTGATACATGGGCAGAGCACGGGCTTCCAAGGGGCGGGCCAGTTCCTCGTAAACGTGCTGGTCGGCAAAACCGATCCGGGCCGCGTCCCGGCGGTCGGCGGCAAAATAAACCGCCTCGATCCCGGCCCAATAGGCGGCGGCCAGACACATGGGGCAGGGTTCGCAGTTTACGTAGAGGGTGCAGCCGCTGAGGCGAAAATCCCCCAGCTGTCGGCAGGCGGCCCGGATCGCCTCGATTTCGGCGTGGGCGGTGGGGTCGTTGGCCGAGGTAACCCGGTTCCAGCCCCGGCCGATCACCTCGCCCGCCCGGACGATCAAAGCCCCGAAAGGGCCGCCTTCGCCCTTTTCCATCATGGTGGCGGCCAGGCCTATGGCCTCGGTCATGAATTTTTCATGGGTCATGGTTATTCCTCAAGAAAGATGTTATTTTAGCATATTCTCATCGGAGGGGAGTAAAATCGCGATGCTTAACTATATTTTATTGATTTGCGGCGCTTATCTGCTGGGGGCAATCCCCTTTGGCTTACTTTTCGGAAAACTGGCGGGGGTGGATGTGCGGAGCAGCGGCAGCGGCAACATCGGGGCCACCAACGTGGGCCGGTTGCTCGGCCGTAAACTGGGGCTGCTCACCCTGGCGGCGGACACCGGCAAGGGGGTGCTGCCGATGCTGCTGGCCGCCTGGCTGATGCCGGCCGGGCCGGAACGGGAAGTGGTAATGGCGCTGGCCGGCGGGGCCGCCTTCCTCGGCCACCTCTTTCCAATTTATCTGAAATTCAAGGGGGGAAAAGGGGTGGCCACCGCCCTGGGGGTTTTTCTTTATCTCGCTCCCCTGGCGGCGGCCCTTGATCTGCTGATCTTCGCGGCGGTGGTTTACAACTGGGGCTATGTCTCGCTGGGATCGCTGACCGCCGCCCTCCTGATGCCGGGCCTGGTCTGGCTGATCTCCGGCTCCCTCCCCCTGACCTTGCTGGCCCTGCTGATCGGGGCTCTGATCTGGTTCAAACACCGGGACAACATCACCCGCCTGCTCAACCAGGAAGAAAAGAGCTGGAAGAGCTAAAAATCCGGACTGACCTCAACCTTGCCCTGGGCCTGCAACAAGGTTACCCAGGCGTCAACCAGGGCCAGTTGCTTGGCCTGGAGGAGTTGGGCGCCAATGGCCTCGGCCTGGCGCTTGAACTCCTCCTCGGGGGCCGGCCGCCGGTCGGCCAGACGGACAATATAATGCTCCGCGCCCACCGAACTTACCGTCTCGGCCAGGGGAGCGGCCGCGGTCAACTGCAAAGCAGCCTGGGCCACCGGGGCCGGCAAACCGGCTTGGGCCACCGTCTGGCGAGAAAACCAGGCCGACTCGGCGGGACTTTTGCCGACCTTACGGGCGGCAGCGGCCAATTCCTCGCCGCCCTTGATGGTTGCCAACAAACCAGCGGCCGCCTGGCGGGCCAGCTCCCCGGCCTGCTCGGCCCGGAAATCTTCCTCCACCCGTTGCCGCACCGCGGCCAGTTCCGGCACCTTCGGCTCCTGCCGTTCCTTGACAAAAATCACCCCGTAGCCGTCCCGAATCTCGACGATGGAGCTTAACTCCCCCTGCCGCAACCGGAAGGCGGTATTAAGCAGGGCGGGATAAGAAGCCAGATCGGCCGGCGACTTGTCCCGGCTGAAAAACTCGCTCTTTTGCAGCGGCAGATTCAGGGCCTGGGCGCCTTGTTCCAGACCGCCCAGGGTGATGATCTTTTCATAGGCCTCACTGGCCTGGCTGAAGGCCTGCTGCTTGGCCTCGCTTACCTCCGGGGAACTATGAGCGCCCTGGGAGAAAATGAGATACTCCAGCCGCACCCGGGGCTCGCTGCGATAGTTATCGGCCCGTTCCTGAAAAAATTTATTCAGGGCCTCTTCCTCGATGGTTACCTGGCTCCGGAAATCATCGGCCTTAAAGGTAAGATAGTTGAGCTTGATCTGATCATGGTCGCGGCCGAACCATTCCCGCACCTCATCGTCGCTCACCTGGGCAAAGGCGGCGAGATGGCGGAGAATTTTGCTCCGTTGCAGATCGACCCGGATGGAATTTTCAAACTCCTGGGGACTGAGGCGGGAAAGGGCCAGGGTCTGCTTGTAGCGGTCCAGGTTGAAAATCCCGTCCTGACGGAAGGTTTCCATGCCATGAATCATCGCCTGCACTTCCTCGTCGCTCACCAACAAACCGGCCTGTAGCGCCCCCTGCCGAAGCAAGGTTTCCTGGATCAACTGATTGAGCACCTGCTGCCTGACCCCCAGGGATTCCAGCAGCCCGGCCGGGATGACCCCGCCCAGTTGTTCCCGGTACTGGCCGATAGCCTGTTCGTAAAGACGCTGAAATTCCCGGCCGGACACCGGCTGGCCGTTGACCGTGGCCACCGTGTCGGGGCCGCCGCCATCGCCGCCCATCTTGGGCAGCCAGAAGATGAAAACCAGAATAATGATGACGATCGCCGCCTGGATGATCGGCGACTTGGCTTTACGACGGAGCAAATCAAGCATATCGGTTCCTCAAGACGAATGACGAAACGGGACGGAATAAAGCGGGCATCCTAATTTTTTCCGGCCCCGCCGTCAATCCCTTTCCCATGTTATTTGTTTCTTTCCGCGGCCTTTTTATAGACTGAATTTTTTTCTCTTTTTCCCACTGCGATAACTAAAACAAACAACTCGTTATCGACAATCTCATAAACTAGCCGATAGCCACTGGCTCTCAATTTAATTTTATAGTGGTTTTCAAATCCAGAGAGTTGGCTGCCAGGGATATGAGGTTGCTGAAGACGCTCTGTTAATTTCTTTTTGAATTGAGTTTGGATTGAATTGTCAAGCTTCTTCCATTCCTTAAGCGCTGTAGGAAGAAATTTTAGTTTATAAATCATCGATATCTACTTCCACGGCTGAAATTTTTTCATTTTGGCGTTCATTGACTATCACACCTAATTGGTAATCTTCAATTTTATCCATTAATGTCTCGTAAGTCTCAGCCGGGATCAAATATGCTGTTGGTTTGTTATGGTTGAGAATGGCAATAGGCTCTCCTCCAGCTTGCTCAATGAGAGCAGAAGGGTTCTTCTTTAATTCTGATATGCTTGCTGAACAACCTGCTAATACTGATTCCATTATTGCACCTCGCTAATTTATTATGACCTAATTTGTAACTATATTATAGGTCTTACTTTAGAGCTTAGCAAGTTATTATTTCTGGTTAACGTCCGCCCTCTGCGGCGGCGCGATAGCGACGTACGCAGCAGGGCATGGTTCGGCTTTCATTTTTCACAGATGTAGACTGATAGGAAGCCTTCTTCTCTCTTCTCTATGATCGTCAATCCGTTACGAGCAATCATTCCTTCAAGAATCCAATCCAGAGTCGAAAACTCGGTCTTGATGTGCTGGACTGTTTGCTCTGCCACATCGTCACCTGCTTGAGACCTAACACCTTCTATTACCACTCGGAAGAAGGCATCGTAATCATCAGTTGCGGAAGGGAATATAACATCCCGAAGATATAACCTCCCTTGAGATAGAAGACTGTTTGCGATTACTGAAATGGCTTTCAACTTCCAAAAATCCGGGAGGTGATGTAAGGCCAGTTGAGTTACAATACCATCAACTGGATGATCAGGACGAAAGCCTGACAGGAAGCCGCCGTGTGCAAAGGTGACATTCGTAATACCGCGCCTTTTCGCCTTTTGACGGGCATACTCAAGCATCGCCGGAGAAACATCCGTGGCGTAGACATGCTTGACCGTTCCTGCAAGGGTGATCGCACATTCTCCCGTGCCGGTACCGATCTCCCATACGGTTGAGTTTGCCGACAGGTTCAGAGCCTTTGCGATATCAGCCGCCTCGACATCTGTATTGCGAAGTTTCTGCATCCGTTCGTCATACGCCGCAACCTCGCTTTCGTCACGGTAGTCAGTTCCGACCTGGGCCGTCTCATCATATTGCCATGGATAGTTCATCTGTTTGTCTCTATCAGCCGAACGAACTAAGAGTTTTTGCGGCGCGTAGCCGCCGCCAAAACTCCTGTTGAACTTAACCGCGGGGGCGGGCCGAACTGGTTGGAGTTTTATCGGCGGATTTCCGTGAACATCAGTCGATGATATGGGGAATGGCTGGCGAGGTCAAGCAATAAATATCCGCATGTCAGGAGAATGCCGACCTTTGCTGTGCCCCGGCCCTGAATCCGGCCGGGTAACGGAGAGGGCATCCGGGGCATTTCCCGGTAATCAGGCGCAATTTTCCGTTTACGGAGAATTGCGTTTTCCAAAATCCGCGTCTCATTTTCGCAGCCATCCGGGCGGTAATCGGCCGGATTCATCATGGGGGCGATCTCGCCGGTTTTTTCCATTGGCGACGCGGAACAACAGGGTGCTTCCGGGTTTTCAGTGGGTA
>DIKC01000008.1:0-1438 GCA_002421565.1 Desulfobulbaceae bacterium UBA5628
TCTACCACTGAGTTATTCCCGCCCATCCGGCCAGCAACGCCGTTTTTTTTGAAGCCCCCTATATAACAGCGCCCCCAGGCCTTGTCAAACAAAAAAAGCGGCTGTTCATTGCTCTTCCTCGACCAGCCCTTGCAAGGCTTCGACCGCGGCCCGCTGTTCCGCTTCCTTCTTGCTTTTAGCGACTCCCAGCCCCAGCACCCGCTCACGGAAACGCACTGAAATCGAGAAGAGCTTGTCGTGGTCCGGCCCTTCCTCCTTTTCCAGAAAATAGGCCGGGGCCTCGCCGTAGCGGCCCTGCAACCGCTCCTGGAGACCGCTCTTGGCATCGACCAGCAGAAGCAGATCCTTGCGATAGGGCTCGAACCAGGGGCTGAAAAGTCGCCGAACCAAGGCCTCGGCCGCGACAAAACCGCCGTCGAGATAGACCGCCCCGATCACCGCCTCAAAGGTATTGGCGAGGATCGAGGGCTTGCCGCGGCCGCCGGTCATCTCCTCGCCCCGCCCCAGTTGCAGCACGGAGTCGAGCCCGATCTCCCGCGCCATCCCGGCCAGGTGGCCTTCGTTGACCAGGGCCGCCCGCAGGCGGGACAACTCCCCTTCCCGCATCTCCGGGTAGGTCTCGTAAAGGGCCGCCCCCACCATCAGGTCGATCACCGCGTCCCCGAGAAATTCCAGCCGCTCGTTGTTCATCACCGGCGACCGCCCTTCCTCAAAGGAACGGGAACTATGAACCGTAGCCAGGTCGAGAAGAGCGGGATCATTAAAGGTATAGCCCAGTTCCATCACAAAATCCTTGTCAAGCAGGCGATCACTGTTTAAGATGCCGCCCTTGAATTACCCAGGGCGGCGTAGCCAAGTGGTAAGGCAGTGGTCTGCAAAACCATTATTCAGCGGTTCAAATCCGCTCGCCGCCTCCAGCCAAAACCAAGGGATCAACCGCCAGCCGGTTGGTCCCTTTTTTCGTAGCCGTGGGGATTGCGGGACTGCCAGCGCCAGGCGTCGGCCGCCATTTCAGCAAGATCGCGTTCCGCCTGCCAGCCCAGCACCCGCCGGGCCAGGGAAGGATCGGCGTAGCAGACCGCCACATCGCCGGGCCGCCGGGCCACGATCCGCCGGGGAATTTCCCGCCCCGTCGCCTGCTCGAAGGCAGCGACCAGCTCCCGCACCGAATAGCCCCGGCCGGTGCCGAGGTTGCAGGCAAAGACCTCCGGATACCCCTGCCCGCTCCTGGGCCGGGCCGCCAGGTAACGCAGGGCCGCGACATGGCCCTCGGCCAGATCCATGACATGGATATAATCCCGTACCCCGGTGCCGTCCGGGGTGGGGTAATCGTCGCCGAAGATCAGCAGTTCCGGCCGCCGACCCGCCGCCACCTGGGCGATATAGGGGGCCAGGTTGTTGGGAATCCCCTGGGGGTCTTCGCCGATCAAACCGCTGG
>DIKC01000008.1:1448-2532 GCA_002421565.1 Desulfobulbaceae bacterium UBA5628
GCAGGGCGATATTCCAGGCCGGATCGGCAACATGGAGATCGCGGAGCATTTCCTCGATCATCAGCTTGGCGCGGCCGTAAGGATTGGTGGCGCTTAAGGGAAAATCCTCCCGGATCGGCACCGAGGCGGGATCGCCGTACACCGTGGCCGAGGAACTGAAAAGCAGGTTCCTGACCCCGGCTTCCTCCATGCACTCCAGCAGGGTAAGGGTGGCGTCGAGATTGTTCCGGTAGTAGCGGAGCGGCTCGGCCACCGACTCCCCCACCGCCTTGAGGCCGGCAAAGTGGACCACCGCCGCCACCTCTTGCTCGGCAAAAATGGCGGCCAGGGCGGCCCGCTCCCGGAGATCGACCCGGTAAAAAACCGGGGCCTGGCCGGTGATTTTGGCAACCCGGGCCAGGGCTTCGGGACTGCTGTTGACCAGACTGTCCGCCACCACCACCCGCCAGCCCGCTTCCTGCAAAGCCACGCAGGTATGCGACCCGATATAACCGGCCCCGCCGGCAACCAAAACGGTCTGTTTTTCCTTCATTCTCCCCGCCACGTTAAACAACGGCTGACAATGCCGACAGCAGGAAGATCGCGCACGGCGC
Organism: Desulfobulbaceae bacterium UBA5628; assembly: GCA_002421565.1. GTDB lineage: Bacteria > Desulfobacterota > Desulfobulbia > Desulfobulbales > Desulfurivibrionaceae > UBA5628. The sequence continues at coordinate 2,042 of DIKC01000008.1, forward strand.
TCACCGCCTGAATAAGCGTTTGCCGATCCTCAACGGAGAGGGAAGGCAAATCACCGCCCTTGAAATACACCATAGCCTTAAGTGCTTCACCCGGTTGGAACTCATTGCCGTAAAGCGCCCGGGCGGCTGCCAGCCCTCTGGCAAGATCGACCTTGGCCCTGATCATTGCGGCTATATCCTGATAATCCTTGGCCTCGATCCGCTGCATAATTACCTTGACCTTGGTTGCCATCAAATCATCCAGGGAAGCGACCTGCAACATACGATCTTCGGTCAATTCCGGTTCACCGACCCGGCCAAAACCGACCGTGCCGAAAAACGAGACCTTTACATAATCGGCCCGGGAATTCTCTCCGCCAACCATAACCGTAAGGGCTTGGGGCTGCTCCTGTAACACCGTGGCTTCAGCCAAAAATGGAAACGCCGCCTTCAGGGCTTCCCGGTCCAGTGGATTTTCCGTAAAAAAATCGGTTCCTCAGCAAAATCTGTGG
>DIKC01000027.1:0-1964 GCA_002421565.1 Desulfobulbaceae bacterium UBA5628
TGCCGCAACCGGCGCCGCCGAAGAGGCCCATCTTACCGCCCCGGGGGAAGGGAACCAGGAGGTCGATAACCTTGATCCCGGTTTCGAGTACGTGAATCTCGGTGTCCTGCTCGGTGAAGGATGGGGCCGGCTTGTGAATTGGCCGCATCTTATCGGAGGTGATCGGCCCAAGACCGTCAACCGGCCGCCCGACCACGTTCATAATCCGGCCCAGGGCCGGAGCCCCGCAGGGAATCTCGATCGGCTTGCCGGTATCCTTTACCGCCTGGCCGCGCACCAGACCATCGGTCTGATCCATGGACACGCAACGGCAGACGTTGTCGCCCAAGTGCTGGGCCACTTCGATGTAGAGATTATCCGCCTCGTCGCTGATCCCCTTGTTGGACACCAGCAGGGCGTTCTGAATTTCCGGCAATTTGCCCGGCTCAAACTCAACGTCAACAACCGGTCCGATGACCTGAGTGATTTTCCCCGTGTTCATTTCGCTCATTTGACAAGCCTCCTAAAGCTGGTTGATCCGTACGGAACGGCCGTTATTTTTATCCTTTCAATGCCTCGGCGCCGCCGACAATATCCATCAATTCGGAGGTGATCCCCGATTGCCGCGCCTTGTTGTAAATCAAAGTCAGATTGGTGATGATGTCCTTGCAGGCCCTGGTGGCGTTGTCCATGGCGGTCATCCGGGCCGCGTGTTCGCTGGCCGAAACCTCCAGCATGGCGTGATAGACCATGACATTGAGATAGAGCGGCAGCAGCACTTCCATGATCTCGGCCGGGCTCGGCTCGTAGATGTAATCCGCCGCCGCGGCCGGGCCGGCCTCGTCCACCGGTTTGACCGGCAGCATGGTCTTGCGATCCGGCCGCTGCATGGCGACGCTGTGGAAGCGGCCGTAGATCACCTGCACCTCGTCGGCGCCGCCGGCCAGGAAGTTGGCGGCAATATCCTGGGCAATGGCCCGGGCGTTGAACATCTGGAAGGTGCCCATCAGATCGATATGGGTCTGACGAACCTTGCCGGTCTTGCGGAAATAGTTGCGGGCCTTTTTGCCGATACAGACCAGGGAAACCTTCTTGCCCTCGCTCTCCAGTTGGCGCATGGTCCGTTCGGCCATCTTGAGAATGTTGGAGTTGAAGCTGCCGCAGAGACCGCGATCGGAGGTGACCACCAGCAGTTCCACCGCCTTGACCTCGCGCACCTCCATCAGGGGGAACTGGGCCTGATCCATGCCGCTGGAGAGGTTGCCCATGGCGGCGTGGAACTTCTCGGCGTAGGGCCGGAACTTTTCCATCCGGCTCTGGGCGCCGCGCAGCTTGGCCGCCGCCACCATGTTCATCGCCTTGGTGATCTGCGAGGTCTTTTTGACCCCGCCGATCTTGGTTTTTACATCCTTCAGGCTCGGCATCGGAGAGTCTCCTTAATTACAGGCCCTTGGCGGCCTTGAAAGATTCGCCGAACGCTTCCAAAGTCTTGCGCAGCTTGGCTTCCAGATCGGCGTCGATCGCCTGCTTGCTCTTGAGATCGTCGTAGATGCTCGGCTCGTTCTTGGCCACGTAGTCATAGAGCTGCTGTTCGTATTCCTGGATCGCGTCAAGGGGCAATTTATCGAGATAGCCCTTGGTGCCGGCAAAGATGATGCAGATCTGTTTTTCCATCGGCAGCGGCTGGTACTGGGGCTGCTTCAAAATCTCCACCAGGCGGGCGCCGCGGGTCAACTGGGCCTGGGTGCCGGCGTCAAGATCGGAACCGAAACCGGCAAAGGCGGCCAGTTCGCGGTACTGGGCGAGATCGAGGCGGAGGGTGCCGGCGACCTGCTTCATCGCCTTGACCTGGGCCGCGCCGCCGACCCGCGAGACCGAGAGACCGACGTTGATCGCCGGCCGGACCCCGGCGAAGAAGAGGTTCGGTTCGAGATAAACCTGACCGTCGGTGATCGAAATTACGTTGGTCGGGATGTAGGCGGAAA
>DIKC01000027.1:2014-4670 GCA_002421565.1 Desulfobulbaceae bacterium UBA5628
AAAGATCGTCGTAGATGATCAGGGCATGCTTGCCGTTGTCGCGGAAATACTCGCCCATGGCGGTGCCGGCAAAGGCCGAGATGTACTGCATCGGGGCCGGGTCGGAGGCGCAGGCCGCGACCACGGTGGTGTATTCCATCGCCCCGTGCTTGCGCAGGGCCTCGACCACCAGGGCAACGGTGGACTTTTTCTGGCCGATGGCCACGTAGATGCAGTGCATGTCGGTTTCTTTCTGGGCGATGATCGCATCGACGCAGAGGGCGGTCTTGCCGATCTGGCGGTCGCCGATCACCAACTCGCGCTGGCCGCGGCCGACCGGGGTCATCGCATCCACCGCCTTGGCCCCGGTGTAGCAGGGCTCATGCACCGACTTCCGGGCGATAACGCCGGGGGCCAGCACTTCGATCTTGCGGCTCTCCTTGGCGGTGATCGGGCCTTGGCCGTCGATCGGCTTGCCGACCCCGTCCACTACCCGGCCCAGCATTTCCGGGCCGACCGGCACTTCCGCGATCCGGCCGGTGCGCTTAACGATGTCGCCTTCCTTGATCTGGCGAACGTCGCCGAGCACCGCGCAACCGACGTTGTCCGTCTCCAGGTTGAGGGCCACCCCGAGGATATTGCCGGGGAACTCGAGGAGCTCCATGGCCATGCAGTTTTCCACCCCGTACACCCGGGCGATACCGTCGCCGACCGAGATGACGGTGCCGGTTTCATTCAGATCAACCTTGGTTTCATACTCCTTGATCTGGCCCTTGATGATTTGACTGATTTCTTCGGCTTTAATCTGCATCTTTCTCTCCCCTTGGGCGTATTCGGATAGGTTACGAATTTACGATTGATTCCTTCAAACCGGCCAGTTGCGAACGGAGGCTGGCATCCAGCACCAGATCACCGACCTTGGCCACCATCCCGCCGATAATGGCCGGCTCGATCCGGGTGGTGAGCTCCACCTGCTTGCCGGTAATCTTCTCCAGCGTTGCCTTGATTTTGTCCAGCAACCCGCCGCTCAGTTCGGTGGCGGAAAGCACCGAACCCCGCACCAGGTTTTTATCCTGATCGACCAGCATCTGATAGCTTTCGGCCAGATCCGGCAGGATCGCGGCCCGCTTGTTGCGGATCAGCAACCCGAAAAACTTGACCATCACCGGCGCGATTTTCATCGCCGCCCCGATCTGCTCCATCACCTTGAGACGAACATCCTCGGGATAGAGGGGATTGACCAGAACGTCGGCCAGCTCGGAAACCCCCTGGAAGGCTTCGGCCATGCCGGTCAAGTCCCGGCCGTATTGCTCCACCGCGTCGTCTTCCTTGCCCACCGTAAAGAGGGCCTTGGCGTAACGCTTGGCAAGTACCGTGCTTTTCACTGAACACCTCCCACCTTGTCAAGGTAGCCTTCAATCATCCGGGCCTCGTCGGCCGGCTGCAGACTCTTTTTGATCAATTCCTCGGCGACCAGGGCCGCCTCTCCGACGATTTCCGCCTTGAGCCGGGTGGTGGCGGCGGCCAGTTCGTGCTGGACCGCCATCTCGGCCTGACGCTTCATGTCGCCGGCGGCCCGTTCGCCTTCGGCGATCAGGCGGGCCTTTTCCGCCTCGCCCTGGCGCACCGCCTCTTCCAGGATGGCCTTGGCCTCGGCTTCCAGACCGGCCAGCTTGCCTTCGCATTCCTGGTAAGCCCGCTCGGCCCCGGCCCGCTTGGCCTCAAGCTCCTCAAGCTGGGCCCGGATCGCTTCCCGCCGGCTGTTCAAGGCATTGGCCAGCGGCTTCTTGAGCAAAAAGACCAGCAGGGCCACCAGGGCGGAGAAGTTCATCACCCGCCACAAAAGATCCTTGGTTTTGTCAAATCCCCCATCACCGGCGGCCTGGGCCACGGCGGCAAAGGCCAGCAGCCCGAAGAAGGCGAGAAAGACGGCGGTAAATTTGGCTTGCGGACGCTTCATCTTACAGGTTCCTCCCCAGTACTTTGCCGGCCATTTCGGCGGCAAAGGCGTTGACCTGGCCCTTAAGCTCGTCGCGGGCGGCGCCGAACTGCTGCTCGATACGGCGCAACTGCTCGCCCTTGGCGGTTTCAACCTCCTTGCGCAACTGGCCGAGCTTTTCGCCCACCGTCGCCTGGCCGGCCTGGCGGGCCGTTTCAAACTCGCCCTTGGCCTTGGTGCGGGCCTCGCGGATCTTGCGGTCAAACTCCTCAACCCGCAGCTTGGCGTTCTTGTTGAATTTTTCCACATCGCCGGACAAGCCGTCGATCTTCCGGCGGCGCTCTTCAATAATGGCACGGATGGGGCGATAAAGGATGCTGTTCAGAATGACGATCAACAACAGCATGTTGATGATCTGAATCGGCATGGTCAAATCAATGGTAATCATGGCGTGGCCCTCGTTGGTTCAACTACGCTCTCTCCGCATGATTTCGCAGGGTGGCGAACGGCCCGAATAATGAATGGCCGTTCATAAACACAAGGCTTCTAATCTATTAGCAGGGGAGTGTCAATAATTTTTCTGGACGGTTTATTTCCCCATCCCATCAATGATCCCCGGCACCGCCGCCAGGGCTTCGGCAAGTTTTTCCGGCCGGGAGCCGCCGGCCTGGGCCATGTCGGGACGTCCGCCGCCGCTGCCGCCGACGAGGGGCGCAAGTTCCTTGATGATGTTTCCGG
>DIKC01000184.1 GCA_002421565.1 Desulfobulbaceae bacterium UBA5628
CTGGAGCGCGGCCGGCGGCGGCGAGGCCGGCTCGGCCGACGCGGTGCTTTCCCGCAAACGCAGCCGCAGCCGCTGGTCAAGCTCATGGCCGGTATCCTTGGGCAGACAACCGGCCAGCCCCGGCATCAGCGCCGCCAGCAACAAAAGCATGATGGCTTGCCGGGCAAGCCGCGTATTTTTCTCAGCCACCTTATCCGTCCTCTTCTTCGTTCTTTTCGTTTTTATTCGACTACGTCAGACGACCGCGCCATTTCCGCGGGTCACGAGAAGCATGAAATATACCATAGAAAATCAAACGCCCATCTGTATATTCGTAAAAAATCGCATATGGAAAACGTCGCACCAGTGCTCTGCGATAATCCAGATGGACTTTTACGTAAAGCTCAGGCATGCGGAGAATCCCCTGAACACAGGCATCCACGCAACCGAGAAACTCCTCACCCAAACCGATCCGCTGCTCTTCGTACCAGACATACGATTCATCAACGTCTTGTTGCGCTTCAGGCGTGAATATCAGTTCAAAGGCCATAGCGGCTTCTGATCCGTTTTTTCACCTGATCCCAGGGAATCCCGGAATCAGGATTGGTCATAAATCTGGATTTTCGACGAGCCAACTCCTCCTTATGCCATTCATGCACCGACACATCTGAGGGAGTGGCCGCCAAGTCATCCCAGAGATCTTCCACCAACTGTAATTTCTCTGGCGGACTAAGATCGAATATGGAGCCAGCATTAAAATCCATCTCGCACCTCCCAAGTTATTCTCTTTTAAAAATCCGCGGGCTGATTGTTTCGCCGTCCGGCCCGGTCAGGCTGACGCTCTTCTCCCCGATGGCGGCCACGGTCAGATCCGCCACCGACTGCCCGATCGTGACCCGCGACGTTTCCTTCAAGTTGCCGGCGGAGTCGAGCACTTCGATCACCGCCAGCCGACCACCACCGGCCAGGGCGAAAATTCCCCGCAGCCGGAAATTTAACGCGGCGACCGCTTCCTCCCCGCCGCCAGCCGCCCCGGCGGCGGCCCCGCCCTTGCCGGACGGCTTGATCTCAAAAATATCGGGGTATTCCGGCAGCAGTTCCGGGGCCGTCCGGGTCACCGGCTTGAAATCCGCCAGCGAGGCCATCGGCCCGGCCTCCGCCGGTCTGGACAACTCCCGATAGAGATTCGCCAGCCCCCCGGCCAGAAACAGCGCCAGCAACAAATTGGCAAGCATCATTTTTTTCTTCATGGCAGCGCCGAGGCAATAACTTTTTTCAGGTCAGGCAAATTGCGTTGCACTATATGCCATACGGTTTCAATGTCGATACCAAGGTAATCATGCACCAGGATGTTTCTAAGGCCGGTAATCTTATACCATTCGATCTCCCGATGCTTGTCCTTGAACGCTTCGGACAACCGCTGGGTTGATTCGGCGAGTACCTGCAAGTTGCGAAGCACGGCATCCTGTACCATTTCAGTCTGCATGAATTCCGAGCAGTCCAGCCCCACCACATATTTTTCTATTTTACTTATGCTTTCAGCTATGTGGATAAGATAAAGACGGTCATCCTTCATACCGGCCTGGCCTCCCGCAGAATCTTATCCCGCAGATACCAGTGCAAACCTCGCTCGGTTACGATATCGACCCGTCGCCCCAGGAGATCCTGAAGTTGGCTAAGAGCCCCCCCCAAATCCAGAAGAGTTCGCCCTTTTTCCAGATCAACCAGGAAATCAATGTCGCTTTGCGCGGTTTCCGTACCACGAACCACGGAACCGAACACCCGCACATTGAAAGCTCCATGCCTACGGGCGATGGTGAGAATATCTTCTCTTTTTTGTTTTATGATCTCGATCGCGTCCATTTTTTTCTTCATGGCGTTCCGTGGGCGGTGACCACCAGTTCGGTGGTAAGTTCAGCGGTCTTGGCGCGGGCGGTGAGATTAAGCTGCTCGATGACCAGGAGGCGGGGATCGCTCTCCAGGGTATGAAGCAGCCTGGTCAAGTCGGTCGGTTCGATCTCCAGCCGGAAGCGGATCGAGGCTTTGACCACCGGCCCGGCCCCGGTCGCGGGCAGCCAGTCCAGGTTGACGACCCGCCCTCCCAGGGAGGCGACCAGACTCTCCACCTGCTGCTGGAGCGTAAGTTGCAGGGTCGCGGCCTCGCCGATACCGGGATAAAAATGACGGCTGATTTCAGTCAGCCGTTTTTCGGCCTCGACGGCCGCCGCCGCCACTTCCCCCTGACGACCGACCAGGGCCTGCTTGCGGGCCACCGCCTCCCGCAGACGAACCACCTGTGTGAGATTGTCCCGTCTCCGCTCATAAAGCGGCGCCCAGAGATACTCAAAGGCGAGCAGGGCCACGATCACCGCCAGGCCGATTCTAATCCGGAGAGAGAGGGAATTAAGGAAGTTCATCTTTCGCCCCGGTCGGCAGGTAGATAAAACGGATCGTGAAAAGATCGCGGTCGCTTTTGGCCTCTCGCCGCAGGGGCGCCACCAGGGCCGATTCCCGAACCTCCGGGGCGGCGGCCAGGGCGGCAAGCACCGCTGCCCCGCTCACGGCTGTTCCTTGCATCTCCACCTCATTGCCGGTCGCGTTTAAACGGCTGATCCTGACCCCAAGGGGCAGAATCCGATGGAGCATATTAAGCAAGGAAAGCTTGGGGACGTAACCAAGCAACGGCGCCCGCAAACGGGCGTAACGCTCGCCGGCCGAATTCAGCTCCTGCTGCCGCTCCAGGACGTGGCCCACCGCTTCATCCAGGGCGTGATCGGCGGCGGCCAGCCGGTACCTGGCAAACTCCGGCAGGACAAACCAACCGACCACGGCCAGAAGCAGGATGATGGAAGTTACCGCCAAAGTCCGATAAAGGGCCGGGTCGGAAAAAACCAGGGGCCGAAAGGCGGCGCGAAAAAAGGGGCGCAGGGCGGCGGCGGAGAGGGTGGGCAAAGCCGCGGCCAGGGAGGCGGGATAGTTCTCCAGTTCGCGGAATGCGCCATCCGCGCCCGCCCGTCCCAGCCCCCGCCGGAAAAGATCGGCCTGGGCCGGGTCCGGACCAACCGCCATACTGGTCACCCCCTGGTCCATTCCCACCTGCAAGAGCAAGGAGGAATCAGGCCGGGAAACCCGATAGAGGCCGGGCGGAAGGGTCAAGGGGGCAAAGGCGGTTTCCGGAATCACCAGCCAGGGGTTGCAATTCTCGATCACCCGGCCGACCGTGGGGCGGACGAACCAGAGGTTGACCAGGCAGCCGTCGCCGGCCGATGCCAGCCGCCGAAGCGCAAAAAACTCCGGGACAAAGGGACTGTACTCCGTCGGATCAAGGGCCACGGCCTCCCTTATTTCCCGAGGATTGACAAAAGGAAAGGCGCGTTTGGTCTCATGGTAATGCTCCTTGGCCAGAATCAGGACGCGGCAGGCCGGAACATCGGGGACAGCCGTCTCGTCAGCCACTCTGAGCGGGGGCCGGCCCGGCTCAAGACGCCACAACTCCCGATCCAGGTAATAGAGCGGGAAAAGAATCTTACTTTTAAGTTTCATTTATCGGCGCCATTCCAGAATGGTAAAAGGCTTTTCCCGGCCGCTCCCGCTGGCGACCACCGCCTGAAGCCGGTCCCGGCCGGTTTCATGGCGGGCGGTTATTTCCAGCCAGAGCAGGGAGGAGGGCCAGAAAAAATCAACTTCGGTTTCCCGGATCCCGGTGATGGCGGCAAAAAGCGGCCCGTTCAAGGCCCCCTCGTCCCGCCGGGCAAGCACCTGCGCCAGTTGTTCCTGGTCGGGGACAAAGACCGCCAGCAGCTCCGGACTCATGGTAAGGTAATTTACATTACCGGGATGCCAATATACCAGCTCATTGCTTATTTTGTCCAGCAACTCGGGATCAAACCCCTTGATCAGTAACAATTCGTTCAGGGCCTGGACCGGCGCGTTGCGCGGCTGATGCCTGAGTCCGGCGGCCCGGTAATCCCAGGACTCCGCCCCGTTCAAACGGCGGAAATCATCGGCATCCCGCCAGTCGGCCAACCCGTCCGCCAGTTGGGCGGCTCGATCCGGGTCATCCAGTACTTTAGTGAAAAAACGCCGCAGACCAGCCGAATCGAAATGGGGTGAAATCATCCCGGCGGTATCCCGGAGCCGCAAGCTGACATCCGGGTTCAGGGCGATCTCTTCTCCGTAAAGATTAAGACGCGGATGGCCGGCCAGAGGGCCGCCGGTTTCGACCACCGGAACCAGGGCGGTGGGGGTGCGCCGGGCGGTGAGCATCGCATAGAGTACCAGATTGAAGGCGGAATAACTCTTCATCTCCGCCCGCACCTGATTGTCAAGATCGGTTACCAAGTCAATCCGGTGGCTTACCGTTTCACTGATACTGAAAACGATCACCGTCAAGAGTACCGCAATCCCCAACACCAGCGGCAGGGCGAATCCATCCTGATTATTCACGATAGAGCAGCCCCCCCTTGTGGGTGTTGCCCGCCTTGATCCGAATGGTCCGCACCGTCTCTTCGCCCTGCTCGGCAGTGGTGACGATTTCGATCAGTTCCGGCATGGCGTGGCGTTCCCGGCCGTCAAAATCGTCGGTCCATTGACGAATCTCCCGTATGGTCTCATTCTGGTCGTCCCATTTCGCTTCAAGCAACCCGAAGTATCTTATTCTCACCGTCCTGATGCCGGTGGCTGCCTCCAGGAGGCGATCATAGGCCGGGGCGTGATCATGGTAGCGAAGGTAATCGGAGGTCAAGGCGGCCTCCCGGTAAACCAGGCGGCCGCCCCCGGCGGCTCCTTCCTCCCCCGGCAGCAGGAGATATTCGGCCGCCGCCGTATCCCCGCCATGAAAAATCGGGGAAGCGGTGACAAAGGCAAATCCCTGGGAGCCGCCCTTGAAATAGGGATAAAAAGCGCCATCCCGCTCGGCCAGGGGATCGGTGACGTAGTATTCCCAGATGCCTTCCAGGGCATGGCGGACCAGGGTTTCCCCGCGATAAGCCGCCAATTCCCGAATATCTCCCAGGCGGCGATGCTCCCATTCGTTGAGGAAAAGCCGCATGGAAAAAAAGGCGAGAAAAACCATGCCGCTGACAATAACCCCGGAAACCAGCAGCTCGATCAGGGTAAATCCAGCCGGGGAACGGAGCAGGCTCAGGGGATAGCGAGTCTTTGCCATATCAGTTCCCGGTATTGATGATTGACCCGCTGTTCCCGGCCACCCAACGCCGACATAATCGTCAATTCCACCCGATAAAGGGTAAGCTGAAACATGCCCTGCTCCGGCGCGCCGGTTACTTCGTCGATGCCGCCTGGGTTGTTGATCGCCTCCGCCTCGACAACCGCCCGCCAACCGTAAGAAAGACCAACGGTAAAATCGGCCAGGCCCTCGTATTCCCCCGCCTCCAGACGACTCCTTACCTGCTGCCTGATATCTCCAACTTGCCGGGAAATATTGCTCACCGCCGCGGCCCGGGAGACAAAATCAAGCGACGCATTATAGGAAGCGGCGGCCACCGTAAGGGCAGCCAGCAGAATCACCAGGGCGACCAGCACTTCAACCAGGGTAAACCCGCGACCGGCGTTATTCATGAGCCGGATTCGGCCTCCGGCCGAAATGTCAGGGTCCGCTCCCGTCCCTGAATCGTATAATTTATACCCATCGCCGCGGAGAAACCGTTGTGATTCCAACTCACCACCTGCTCGGGAAAAGCGAGAAAGGCGAAAGAGACCACCTCCTCTTGGGCCGGGGTGAGCACCATCCGGTCGCTGAAATGAAGAGTTACTTCTCGCTGCCGGAAAAAAGCGCGGTAAGCGGCCCGTTCCGTCAATTCGAGCAAAGCGCGCTCTTCGGCATCGGCCCGGTAATTATCAAGGGAATGATAGAGCCGGGGGGTGACCGTGGTCATGGTCAATCCGACCAGCACCATGACCACGAGCAATTCCAGCAGAGTGAAGCCGGCCCGGCCGGCAGGTAACCAGCGCATCAAAGGCTTTCCCGGTCAAAAATCAATCTGTTGCAAAGAAACGGTGCTGAGCAGCATGATAATCACGATGGCCCCGACCATCAGCCCCATGAGCAGGATCAGGAGCGGTTCGAGCAGGGAAACCAGGCCGCTCAAGCGACGTTCGTATTCGGCTTTGGTCCGCTGCTCCATATCCCGGAACACCTCCGGCAGACTGCCGGCCTGCTCGCCCACCTCCACCACCCCGGCGTAAATTTCGGGCAAAAAGCCGGTCTTGCCCAAGGCCTGGCTCAACTTGCCGCCATGCTTGACCTCATCCCGGACAGTCAGCAAAGTCCGACGGATAAAACTATTACCCACGGCCCTGATTGAATAGTTGAGGGCGTCCACCAGCAGCACCCCGCTTTGCAGGAGCAGGGCCATCGATGAACTGAAGCGTAAATTTTCCAGAGTGTACGCCAAGCGCCGGGTAACCGGCAGCTTGAGCATCAGTTGATCGAGAAATTCCCGGCTGGCCGGGTTGGCGGCCAAACGGGCCAGCGCAAAAGGCAACAGCGGCGCCGCCAGATAAAAAAACCACTGAAAACGAACAAAAAAGCGGCTGACCGCGAGCAGGATCCCGGTATAGACCGGAACCTCGTCCAGCCGGGAAAACAGGGTCTCGAACCGGGGAATGATGAAATTGAAAATAAAAATTACCGCCAACACGCAGACCGTGAGAATAACCGCCGGATAAATCATGGCCTGGGTAGTTCTGGCGCGGAGCTCCTTACGAAAGGCCAGATTGCCGGCCAGTTCCGAGAATATTTCCGGCAAGCGGCCGCTGGCCTCGCCGACCTCAACCACGCTGACGTAAAGGGGATCGAAAATCTCCCGCTGTTTCGCCAAAGCGGCCGCCAGGGAAGCCCCGGCCCGAACTTCCTCGTGGACCCGTTCCAGCCCGCGGGACAGAATTTTATTGGTCACCGCTTTCCGGGCGGTGGCCAGCGCCTGATCGATCTTGATCCCGTTTTTCAGCAAAAGCGCCATCTGGGAGGTAAAAATCTCCAGTTCGGCGAGACCGGGACGATGGCCCCCGAAAAAGACGGCAAGGATGGCGTCCCGTTGCGAGGTCTCGATCAGGGGCACAATGCTGACCGGCAATAAGCCTTGATCCTTGAGCTTGCCTCTGGCCGCCTCGCCGCTCAAGGAAGAAATCTCACCCTCATGACGAGCCCCGGCCGCATCATAGGCGATGTAGCTGAAACGCTTCATGTCGCGGTGACCCGCAGCACTTCATCCAGGGAGGTGGTTCCTTCCAGATATTTCAGCAAGCCGTCCTCGGCCAGGGATCGGATATTGTTGGCAACCATGTATTCCCTGGCTCGCAAAGGAAAATCGCCGTTTTTTGGCAGCGCCTTAATCTCCGGGGTACAGCGCAGATACTCCATGATCCCCACCCGGCCACGGTAACCGGTCTGGTTGCAGGCCGGGCAGCCCACCGCCTCTCTGGGGCTTACCCCTGGCAACTTATAACGATTAATCAGTTCATCCAGGCGGTAGGTAGCGGCGATGGCCGGATCAAGGGCAACGGCGCGGGCGCACTGATCACACAGTTTGCGAACCAGGCGCTGGGCAATAACCGAAATAAGGGCGGAATTGATCAGATATTCCTCCACCCCCAGGTCAATCAGCCGGGTATAGGTGGTAGGAGCGTCGTTGGTATGGAGGGTGGAAAAAACCAGATGGCCGGTGAGGGAGGACTGCATGGCGGTACGGGCGGTTTCCGGGTCGCGGATTTCGCCGACCATGATCACGTCCGGATCCTGGCGGAGGATACTGCGCAGGGCCTTGGCAAAATCATAGCCGATTTCGGGATGGACGTGGATCTGGTTGATCCCCTCCAGGCGATATTCGACCGGGTCTTCAATGGTGATTATCTTTTTATCTTCGCTGTTGATCGAATTGAGACAGGAATAAAGGGTGGTGGACTTGCCGCTGCCGGTGGGACCGGTGAGCAGAATCACCCCGGCGGTTTTACGAATGTCTTCCTGAAGAAAAGCGATCAGGTCCGGTTCCAGGCCAAGATGGTCGAGCTTATAGGTAATCGATTCCTTAATCAGAAAACGCAGCACCAGGCTTTCACCTTCGGCCAGAGGCAGGGTGGAAACCCGGATATCGAGATCCTTGGAAGCGGCCTTCATGGAAATCTGGCCGTCCTGGGGCCGACGGCGCTCGGCGATATCAAGACCAGCCAGAATCTTGATCCGGGAAGCAACCGGCAACTGCATGTTTAAAGGAAGGAAATCGACATCATGGAGCATACCGTCGATCCGCAGGCGAATCCGATACATATTTTTGTATGGCTCGCAGTGCAAATCCGAGGCGCCCCGCAGCACGGCCCGGGAAATAAGCCGGTTGACCAGATTGACGATGGGCGCCTCCGAGGCCAGTTCCCGCAGCTTATCAAGCTCGTTCTCGCTCAGGTCAAGATCGCCCAAGATGTCATCCCGGCCCATTGCCGCCAGTTCGTATTCAGCCTGCAAGTCTCTGAATCTGCTCTCGGAAACCAACCAGGAACGCCAGGTGATTCGCTGATCCCGCAGATACTGCGACACTTCGGAATCAAGGGGATCGACCACCGCAAAGGACAGCAAGTTTTCGCTGACCTGCAGGGGAAGCCATTTACGCTTGAGCAAAAAAGGCAGATTCAACGAGGGGCAACTAGCCAGACCGGCAAAATCAGGGGGTGGGGCGGCCTCATCGAGGATAGGCAGGCCAAGTTGACCGGCCAGGGCGGCGACCAGGGTCTCTTCGCCGATGATCCCCATGTTGACCAGGATAGCGCCCAGGCGACCGCCGTATTTGTCCTGAAAGGCCAAGGCGCGTTCGATATCCGGGGCCGCGACGCCATGATCGCGGGCAAGTAACTGTCCCAGCATTATAGGGGTTGCCATGCTCATAAAGGGGGAAGAAATCCCAAATCGGCATTGATTCCCTCGCCGCCCGGCTGCCCATCGGCGCCCAGGGAATAGAGGGCAAAGGGACGGCCGTCACGGCCGGGAGTGGTATATTTATAGGGGATTCCCCACGGATCCTGGGGAATCTGCTCATCCAGATAAGGCCCGCGCCAAAGAGAACGCAACCGCTCGTCGGCCGGGGGATCAAACAACATCCGCACCCCTTCTTCCTCGGTGGGGAAACGGCCGATGTCCAGACGCATGGTTTCCAGGGCTCCCTTCATGATCCGAACCTGGACCTCGGCGGTTCGGACCTTGGAGTCATCCACCCGGGAAAACAGTCGCGGCCCGATCAAGCCGGCCAGCAGGCCGATGATCACCATGACCACCAACATTTCCACCAGGGTAAAACCGGCTGGTCCTTTCATTTCATCTCCTTTTCCCCAACGACCAGGCGATCATGCGATCAAGGTACGCTACCGCCGTTTGAGAGAACTTAAGTTCATCATCGAACCAACTGTTTTTCTTACAATTTTTCACAAAGCGCGTCAAGGGCATTTATTCCTGATTAACGCCAGGCGCGGATCAGTTCCACCAGGGTGCGAACCCCGACTCCGGACGGCCCCTTGGGGACATAGGACTTTTCGCTGAAATTCCAGGCAGTGCCGGCAATATCGAGGTGAACCCAAGGGGTTTTGCCGACAAACTCCTGGAGAAAAGCGGCCCCCAGAATAGCCCCGGCGTCGCGCTTATCCACGTTTTTTAAATCCGCCACCTTGGATTTGAGTTGTTTGCTGTATTCCGGGGCCAGGGGCAGCCGCCAGAGGGGCTCACCGGCCCGCTCACCGGCCGCCAGCACCTTGGCGCACAATTCGTCGTCATTGCCCAGCAGGCCGGTGCGATGATGGCCAAGGGCGATGATTACCGCCCCGGTCAGGGTGGCGAGGTCGATCACCGCCGCGGGTTTGAATTTTTCGATCCCGTAGGCCAGGGCATCGGCCACGATCANNGGCCCTCGGCGTCGGTATTGATCACTTCGACGCTCTTGCCGCCGTACTGGCGAATGATATCGCCGGGCTTTAAGGCGGCCGGGCCGGGCAGGTTTTCGGTGGCCGGCACCAGGGCGACCACGT
>DIKC01000099.1 GCA_002421565.1 Desulfobulbaceae bacterium UBA5628
CGGCCTTCGCCGGAATGACGGAGTATGTAGTTTTTCGAGTTGTTACGAGTCCGTCAAATATCAGGCTACAGATGCTTAAACTAGCGCCATTCCGGACAGGCCTCTTTAGCGCACCTGCAGCACTGCTGAACGATCACGTTTGTTTCGATACTGAACATTTTCCAACATCTATTAGAAATAACCGGCAAAATGTGCTATGGTGCGCGATTGTTCTTTCCCTAACCTGACAAAATCGGACCTATAGCGCACAATCATGCTTGCCATCAACCAGCTTTCCATCCAGTTCGGAACCAAACACCTGTTCAAGAATGTCTCGGTCCGCGTCCATCCCGGCGAAAAGATCGGCCTGGTCGGGGTAAACGGCGCGGGTAAATCCACCCTGCTCAAGATCATGGCGGGAGTCAAACATGTGGATGACGGCGTCCTGACCCGGTCCAAAAATACCAGCATCGGCTATCTGCCCCAGGAAATCGCCTCCTTTCCCCCGGGCCGCACCCTGTTCGAGGAAGCGAAAACCGCCTTTGCCGAGGCCCTGGCCCTGCAAAAAGAGCTCAATCAGGTCAACCATGACCTTGGCCGAGTGCCGCCGGAAGACCCCGGTTTCGCCGACCTGCTCCACCGCCAGGGAGATCTGCAGCACCGGCTGGACCAGTCCGACATCTTCACCATGGAGTCCCAGATTGAAAGGGTTCTCCTTGGACTGGGCTTTTCCCCGAGCGATTTCAGCAAGGACTCCATCTCATTTTCCGGCGGCTGGCTCATGCGCTTGATGCTGGCCAAGATCCTCCTGGCCAAGCCTGACCTTCTGCTACTGGACGAGCCTACCAACCATCTGGATATCGAGTCGCTCACCTGGCTTGAAGAATTCCTGAAAAATCACCGGGGCGCCATGGTGATGATCTCCCATGACCGCGCCTTTCTCGACAACCTCACCACCGTCACCTGGGAGGTCTCCCTCGGCGAACTTACGGTCTACAAGGGCAATTACTCGAAATACCTGGTGGATAAAGCAAACCGGATGATCATCAAGCGGGCGGCCTATGAAAATCAGCAGGCCATGATCGAGCAGACCATGAAATTCGTGGACCGGTTCCGCTCAAAAGCCACCAAGGCCACCCAGGTGCAGAGCCGCCTCAAGCAACTGGACAAGATCGAGATAATCGAGCTGGACGAAACGGAAAACACCATCGCCTTCCGCTTTCCGCCCTCTCCGCCTTCCGGCAGAACCGTGCTGGAGGTCGAGAAGATGAGCAAACAGTTCGGCGGGCAGGCGGTGTTCACAGATCTCTCCCTTACCCTGCAACGCGGCGAGAAACTGGCCGTGCTCGGGGTCAACGGCGCTGGCAAATCCACCCTGGTGAAAATCCTGGCCGGTCTCATCACCCCGGACAGCGGCGCCATCCGCTTCGGCCACAACGTGACCATCTCCTACTTCGGCCAACACCAGGCCCAGGAGCTTGACTCCCGCTACACGGTGCTGGAAACCCTGAGCCATGTGAACAACGACTTGAGCGTCACCCAGACCCGTTCCCTGCTGGGCGCCTTCCTGTTTCGCGGCGACGATGTGGACAAGAAGGTGGGGGTGCTCTCGGGCGGCGAAAAAAGCCGGGTGGCCCTGGCCAAGATGATCGCCACCCCGGCCAATCTCCTCATCCTGGACGAGCCCACCAACCATCTGGACATCCAGTCCCAGGAGGTGCTCCAGGAGGCGATGCGCCAATACGACGGCTCCATCATCGTGGTTTCCCACAACCGCTATTTTGCCAACTCCTTTGTCGGCAAGGTGCTGGAAATCAAATCCGGCCACGGCACCATCTTTGACGGCAATATCGACTACTACCTCCACAAAACCCATGCCGAGGCGGCCAGCACCCCGCCGAAAACCGCAGCCAAGCCTGAACCGAGCGACGGCCACCCCCCGGAAAAACAGGGGAAAAAGAGCAAGGAAGCCCGCAAACTGCAAGCGGAAATGCGCCAGCAAAAAACCCGGGAGATCGCGCCGCTCAAGAAAATCGTCGACCGCGCCGAACAGGAGATCGAAGACTTCGAAACCAGAAAAACCCAGCTCGAGCAAGCCATGGCCGACCCGGAACTGTACAAGGATCAGGACCGCTTTGCCGAGCTCAACAACGAATACACCTCCCTCGGCCGCAAGCTGAAAAGGACCTACGCGGACTGGGAGCAGGCCCAGGCCAAAATGGAAGCGATTGAAGCCCGCTTCGCCGGAGCGGGCGAAGAATAGTTTCCCCCGCCGCAAACACGCGCATCCCTCTTGACCGGCACCGCATTTGCCGGTATCTTCAACGCTTGTTTTCTCGTGCCCCCAAAGGACTTACCCATCGTAAAAACGAACAGTTAATCATATTCCCCCTTTTTACCCATTCCACTATTCCGGAGGTCACAATGAAAAAAATCCACCCGGCTACAAAACTCACCTGCACCCTCGCCTGCGCCGCCCTGCTGGCCTATGCCCCGGCTGTCCTTGCCTCGGGCGGCGGCCACGACGGACCGGCTGTCAAGGTCAAGAGCGCGGAAGCCACTGTCAAGGCGGCGATCAGCGGCAACGACCAGTTCACCGGCCACAACGACAGCCACCACTTCGACGGTTTCCAGACCGGCCAGACCCCGACCCTCACCGTGGTCACCTGTTCCGACTCCCGGGTACACACCCACCTGTTCGGCATGGCGCCGGACAACAACATCTTCGTGATCCGCAACATCGGCAACCAGGTCAAAAACGCCGAAGGTTCGGTGGATTACGGCGTGCGCCACTTGCCCACCAAGATTCTCCTGATCATGGGCCATTCCAGTTGCGGTGCGATCAAGGCGGCCATGGGCGACTATTCCGGCGAGACCAAGGGCATCAAGGCCGAGCTGGACAACCTGAAGCCGGTGATCGCGGCTGACGACAAGAGCGGCGACGCCAACGCACGCTGGAGCAAGAACGTGGAGCGCAACGTGGACTACCAGGTCAAGACCGCCCTGGAGCTGTACAGGGAAAAGATTGCGGCCAAGGAGCTGACCGTGGTCGGCGCGGTCTATGACTTCAACGACCACTACGGCAAGGGCCGCGGCAGGCTGGTGATCACCAATATCAACGGCGAGACCGCCCCGAACAAGATCATGGACCATCCGGTGCTTAAAGAGCTGAGCCGGGGCGAGATCGTCAACCATGTGGGCAGTTTGGCCCCGGCCCTTTAAGCCAATGGACCATTCCATCCGCCTGCAGATCGAGGAGCGCGAGGCCGCAAGCCTCGCGCCCTATGCCGCCTTAAGCCGCAACACCAAAGGCAGGTTCAGGCCCGAAGAGGAGTGCCCCATCCGGGGCGCCTTTCAGCGGGACCGGGACCGGATCATCCACTGCAAGTCATTCCGCCGCCTCAAGCATAAAACCCAGGTGTTCCTGGCCCCCACCGGCGACCATTACCGGACCCGGCTCACCCATGTGCTCGAGGTAAGCCAGATCGCCCGGACCATCTCCGTGGCCCTGCGCCTCAACGGCCATCTCACCGAGGCCATCGCCCTGGGCCATGATCTCGGCCACACTCCCTTCGGCCACGCCGGGGAAGCGGTGCTGG
>DIKC01000100.1 GCA_002421565.1 Desulfobulbaceae bacterium UBA5628
TGAGGCGGCCGCCGAACCGCCGCTCGAACTGTGGATTCATCCCTATCTCCCGGCTCCGGAACTGATCAAATGTTTTACTCCCTTGGCCCGGCACCTGGAAAAGGTCTGCGGCCGACCAGTGGCGGTCAATGTCTCCCGCAGCTATCAAGCTCATTTGGAGCGGATTGGCGAAGAGCGGATGGACTTGGCCTTTGTCGGCCCCTTTCCCTATGTGGAAATTGTCGAACATTACGGCCCCAAACGATTGCTGGCGACCCTGGAGAACAACGGCAAAACCTTCTATCATGGGATCATCGCGGTGCGCCAAGGCTCGCCGATCCGTAACCTTACCGATCTGGCCGGCCGCGGTTTTGCCTTTGGCGACCAGAAATCGACCATGGGCGCCTTGGTGCCCAGATTTATGCTGGCCGAGGCCGGCATTACCCTTGACCGGCTAGGCAGCTACGATTTTCTCGCCTCCCATCATGACGTGGCCTTGGGGGTACTGGGCAGTTTTTACGAGGCCGGCGGTCTCAAGGAGGAGGTCTTTCAGGAATATGCCGGCCGGGGCTTAAGGGTTCTGGCCAAAAGTCCGCCTCTTCCCGAGCATCTCTTCCTGGCCGGCCGCCGCCTGCCGGAATCCCTGGCCGTTAAATTGCGCCAGGCCTTGTTGGAACTGAAAGACCCGGCGATTCTTACCGCCATCCAGGCGACCGCCACCGGTTTTGCCCCGGCCCGGGACGAAGATTACGATATCTTCCGCCGGATCAAAAAAAACAGCGCTCCCTTGGAGCAATAATTCATGTTGCTGCCTGTCAGCCGTCATAGTCGGGCGATCATCGCTTTCATGCTGGTTCTGGTGCTGGTCCTGGTGGGGCTGGACTCCTTTTTTTACCTGCGGGAAACGCGCAACTATTATGCTGAACTGACCGGCAAGGCCGAAGACGAACTGGATCTGATCAGCGCCTTTGTGGTGGAACCGATGCTCCGCCATGAATTTTCCAAGGTGGAGGAGTTTCTCATCCAGTGGGGCCAAAATACCCAGGACGTGGTGGAGTTGCGGGCCTTGTTTCCGAGCGGGACTTTGCTGGCCGATTTTCGCCGGCCGGCGCTGAACGGCGATGTCCTTGCCCTGCGCCGGGCCGTTGTCTTTGAAGAACATTCGCTCCTCGATCTGGAAATCGTCAAGGATCGCACCGCGGCCGCCGGTTATCTCCAGCGCCTTAAACGCGATCTTCTCCTCTCTTCGCTGCTGTTGGCCACCTTTGTCGGCCTGGTACTCTGGTGGCTGGTGCAAACCCTGGCGATCCGGCCCCTGGAACGGGAAATCAGCCGCCGCCAGCGGGTGGAAGAAGAACTGCAAAAGGCCCACGACCACCTGGAGGCGCGGGTGGAGGAGCGAACCGGCGAGTTGCTGGCGGCGGTGGAGGAACTGCACCGGGAAGTGATCGAACGGGAGAAGGCCCAGCTGGCCCTGGGGGCGGAAAAGGAACGGCTGGCCGTGACCTTGCGCAGCATCGGCGACGGGGTGATCAGCACCGACATCGAGGGGCGGGTGACCCTGCTCAACAAGGTGGCGGAACAGCTCACCGGCTGGCCCCAGGCCGAGGCGGTGGGCCGTCATGTCGACGAAGTTTTTTACCTCTTTGACGGCGAAAGCGGTCACTCCTGCCAGTCGCCGGTCAGCAAGGTGCTGACCGGCGGCCAGATCGCCGCCATGGACGGCCGGACGATGTTGCGGGCCAGGGATGGCAAGGAGCGGGAGATCGCCGACAGCGCCGCCCCGATCCGCGATGAAAAGAGCGAAATGGTCGGGGTGGTCCTGGTCTTCCGGGACGAAACCGAGAAAAATCGTCTGGAAGCCGAACTGCAGAAGGTCAAGAAACTGGAGTCGGTGGGGGTGCTGGCCGGCGGTATTGCCCATGATTTCAACAACATCCTCTCGGCGATCATGGGCAATATCGAACTGGCGGCAATGCTCAGCGACGAAAGCGCCAAGGAGCCCCGCGCCCTCCTGGCCGAGGCCAAAAAGGCGTCGCTGCGGGCCAAGGAATTGACCGGCCAGTTGCTTACCTTTGCCAAGGGCGGCGAGCCGGTGAAGAAGATCGCCTCGGTGGCCGAGGTGATCCGCGATTCGGCCGAGTTCGTGCTCCGGGGGAGCAATGTTCGCTGCCACTACCGGATTCCCGATGATCTCTGGCCGGTGGCCATTGATCCCGGCCAGATCAGCCAGGTGATCCAGAATATCATCCTGAATGCCGACCAGGCGATGCCGGAAGGGGGAATGATCGATATTTCCTGTCAAAACCTGGCGGGTCGGGCCGGAGATGCGACCGGCGACCTGGTGGAGATCATGATCCGCGATCATGGAACCGGGATTCCGGCCGCTGTCCTGGACAAGATTTTCGATCCCTATTTCACCACCAAGGAGACGGGCAACGGCTTGGGACTGGCGGTGACCCATTCGATTATCAGCAAGCATGGCGGCCGGATCAGG
Source organism: Desulfobulbaceae bacterium UBA5628 (assembly GCA_002421565.1). Taxonomy (GTDB): domain Bacteria; phylum Desulfobacterota; class Desulfobulbia; order Desulfobulbales; family Desulfurivibrionaceae; genus UBA5628. Next base: position 2,477 of record DIKC01000100.1, read on the forward strand.
GTCGAGTCCAAGGTGGGGGAGGGTTCAACCTTTATCCTGGGGTTGCCCGCCTCTCGCCGGGAGCAGGTGGCGGAAGCCGTGGCCCCGGCTGCCGCGCCG
>DIKC01000071.1:0-6316 GCA_002421565.1 Desulfobulbaceae bacterium UBA5628
AAGGCGGCCGGAGCCGAGGGCGGCACCACCATTCCGGGCCGGGGCACCGGCCGCCGGCCCAGTAATTTCCTGGGCCTTACGGTGGAGCCGGAAAAGGAGGTGATCTTCACCCTGATTCCGGCGAATCTGGTCCAGCCGGTGCTGGCGGCAGTGGCCAGGGCCGGCGAGTTTGACAAAAGGGGAAACGGCATCGCGATGGTGGCGGAAATCTGCCGGGTAATCGGAATCGCCCACCTGGCCGGGGTTGATCAATGCAAGAGCGGAGGTTTTTTTATGGACAAGCACCAGTATCAACTGATCGTCACCGTGGTCGACAAGGGGAAGGCCGAACTGGTGGTGGACGCGGCCCGGCGGGCCGGGGCCGAGGGGGGCACCATCATCTACGGCCGGGGCACCGGCATCCACGAGCAGGCCAAGCTCTTTTCCATTCCCATTGAACCGGAAAAGGAGGTGATCCTGACCCTGATCGATTGCGACAAAAGCGAGGCAGTGCTGGCGGCGATCCGCGCCGACACCGGACTGGACCAACCGGGCAAGGGCATCGCCTTTGTGGTGCCGGTAAGCGAAACCGCCGGTATCAGCCGGCTGGCGGACGGACAATAACCCCCTCACGGAGACAACCGCTATGTTTGAAGTGGCCGAACTGGGACACAAGATCAACAAGAAAGAGTACAATCAGCAGGTGCCGGAACTGCGCACCGCCCTCCTGGACATCCAGGAAGAGTTGAAAGAGGCCGATTTCCCGGTCATCGTCCTGGTTTCCGGGATGGACGGGGCAGGCAAGGGGGCCACCGTCAACCTCCTCAACGAATGGCTCGATCCCCGCTACGTCCGCACCTTTGCCTTTGGCGACCGCTCCGACGAGGAACTGGAACGCCCCAATTACTGGCGCTTTTGGCGATCCCTGCCCCCCAAGGGCCGAATCGGGCTTTATGTCGGCTCCTGGTACAGCGACCCCATTGCCCAACGGGCGGCCAACAAGAGCAGCGACGCCGATCTGGACCGGCAACTCCTGCGGATCAAGGTCTTTGAACGGGCCATGGTCGACGACGGCGCCCTGATTATCAAATTCTGGCTCCATCTCTCGCAAAAATCCCAGGCCGAACGGCTAAAAAAACTGGGCGGCGACCCCAAGACCGCCTGGATGGTCACCAAACTGGACAAAAAACACCTGAAAAACTACGCCCATTTCCGGGCCATTGCCGAACGCACCCTGCGCGGCACCAGCACCGGCCCCGCCCCCTGGATGATTGTCGAAGGCACCGACGCTTACTACCGGGGGCTGACCGTGGGCCAGCACATCCGGGATCGCATCCGCCAGCGTTTGAACGGGGCCGCCGACCGCAAGAAAGGCAAGGCCGAGGCCGCCATCCAGCCGGTTCCGATCAAAAAACTCACCGTCCTCCAGCATCTTGACCTCAGCCAGAAGTTGGACAAAAAGGATTATCAAACCAAGTTGGAGACCTACCAGAGCAAAATCCACTATCTGGGCCGGATGGCCAAGGAGAAAAAAATCTCCAGCGTCATCGTTCTGGAAGGCTTGGACGCGGGCGGCAAGGGCGGCCTCATCCGCCGGATCATTCCGGCCCTGGACGCCCGCAATTACCAGGTCATCCCCATTGCCGCCCCCAGCGACGAAGAACGGGCCCATCATTATCTCTGGCGCTTCTGGCGGCACATTCCCCGGGCCGGGCAGGTGACCATCTATGATCGCAGTTGGTACGGCCGAGTGCTGGTGGAGCGGGTGGAAGGATTCGCCACCCCGGAAGAATGGATGCGGGCCTACGCCGAAATAAACGACTTCGAAGAGCAGCTCACCAACCACGGCACCCTGCTCCTGAAATTCTGGGTCCACATTGATCAGGATGAGCAGCTGCGCCGCTTCAAGGAGCGGGAGAAGATCAGCTTCAAAAAGTACAAAATTACCGCAGAGGACTACCGCAACCGCGAACGATGGGACGACTACGAACAGGCGGTAAACGACATGGTGGAACGGACCAGCACCGAATACGCCCCTTGGATCATGATCGAGGGCAACGACAAGAAATTCGCCCGGATCAAGGCGATGCGCCACTACTGCCAGCGCTTGGAGCAGGCCCTGGGGTGAAGCAGTCCGCCAAAACAAAGAGCGGCTTGCGGCCGGAAACCTCTACCGGGGAAGCGGTGGCCGCCATTCTCCACCGGCAACTGGCGATGATCGAACAAAACGAGGCCGGAATTCTCGCCGACCAGGACCGCGAATGCCTCCATGATTTCCGGGTGGCGATCCGCCGGGGCCGGGCCTGCCTGACCCAGATCCCCAATGTCTTGGCCCGGCCGGTGGCGGCCCGACTCAAGACGGATCTGGCCCGGCTGGGACAGGCGACCAATCGCCTGCGGGATCTCGATGTTCACCTCCAGCACCGGGAGGAATACGCGCAACTGCTGCCGCCCCGCCTGCAACCGGGGCTGATCCCCCTGACCCGCTTCCTGCGCCGGGAACGGAAAAAGGAAATGAAAAAAATCCGGGCCCTGCTGCACGGGCGGACATATCGGCAAACTAAGGAACACCTGGCCCAGGTACTGGCCGCCTTCACGGTGGAAGGGCCGACCGCCGGGGCGCGGGCCATAACCCCGGTGGCGCGGCCGGCCACCGATCTGATCCGGCAGGCNNAACCAAGGTCAGGCGCAAAGGGAGCAAAATCACCGCCGCCACTCCGGACCGCAAGCTCCACGCCCTCCGCATCCAACTGAAAAAATTGCGCTATTTGATGGAATTTTTCGCCCCCCTTTTTCCGGCCCGCGAGATCAAGACCTTGATCAAGCAATCAAAGGGATTGCAGGAAAACCTGGGGGAATTCAACGATCTTTCGGTGCAGGAGGAAACCTTGGGCCGCTACCTGCAAGAGCATCTGCCCAAAGAGCGCCGGGCCGCCCTGACCGCCGCCGCGGTCGGAGGGGTGATCGGCGGCCTTCATCAACGCCGGGAGCAAGTGCGGCGCCAATTCCAGCAGGCCTTTGCCGACTTCAACCATCCGGAAAACCTGAAAATATTCGGCAGCGAGGAGGAATCAGGATGAAAATCATCGCCCTCTACAGCATCAAGGGCGGGGTCGGCAAGACCNNGACCGCCGCCGCCGTCAACCTGGCCCATCTGGCCGCCGAGGATCGCGCCGCCACCCTGCTCTGCGATCTTGATCCCCAGGGAGCGGCCTCCTACTACTGCCGGGTCGAGCCGGGCAAGGAACTCAATCGCAAAAAGCTGCTCAAGGGCGGCAAGCGGCTCGACGAGCAGATTCAGAAGAGCGATTTTCCCGGCCTTGACCTGCTGCCGGCCGATTTTTCCTTCCGCAACCTGGATCTGGCTCTGGAGGAGATGGGCTCCAAGGAGCGGCTCAAGGAGATTTTCAAACCTTTCAAGGAGCAGTACGACTACATCTTCCTCGACTGCCCGCCCAACCTCACCCGGGTGTCGGAAAACGTCTTTGCCGCCGCCGACCTGTTGCTGGTGCCCTGCATCCCCACCACCCTGGCGATGATGACCCTGGAAAAGCTGCTGGCCTTTTTCGCGGCCAAAAAAATCCCCACGGACAAACTCCGGGCCTTCCTTTCCATGGTCGAAGGCCGCAAAACCATGCACCAGGAATTCGTGAGAATGGCGGCCGCCAGCCCGGCTCTTTTTCTTGAGGGCATGATCCCTTTTCTGGCGGAGGTGGAAAAGATGGGGCTGCACCGGGCGCCGGTGACCAGCTTCCAGCCCGGCTCGCGGGCAGCGGCGGCCTATCGTGACCTGTGGGCTGAAATCAAGGAGAGAGCGCTGTGAAACGAATCTATCTGGTGCGCCATGCCAAATCGAGCTGGAAGCATATCGGTCTGTCCGACCATGACCGCCCCTTGAACGAGCGGGGCGAACGGGACGCGCCGCGGATGGGCCGCAGGCTACAAAAATCCGGAGCCCGGCCCGACCTGCTGCTCTCCAGCCCGGCCCGGCGGGCGATCTCCACCGCCCGGATCATTGCCGAAGAGTTGGGCTATCCGCCGGAACGGATCGTCGAAGAGCCCATGATCTATGACGGCAGCGCCCGGGAAATCTTCGAATTGTTCAAAAAACTGCCGGCCCAAGTTGATTCGGTGATGCTCTTCGGACACAACCTGGAAATCACCATCCTGGCCGAATACCTCACCCCCAACCCGATCGGCAACCTGCCGACCTGCGGGGTTTTCTGCGCTGATTTCGCGGTGGAATCCTGGCCGAAAATCGCGGAAAACGCCGGCCAACTGGTCTTTTTCGACTATCCCAAGAACCCGGCCCACCCCAAAGAGGGCTGAATCAACTGAGGAATTTACCGTACTTGCGGCGTTCAGTCTGCATCCGCTTTAACTCCTGATCGCCGCTGACGATCACCTCCGGATTGGGAGAAAAGTCCAGCTTCTTGCAGCGGCCGTGATATTTGACCACCCGCAGGATCAGCTTGATGGTTTCCAGCCGGGCCAGATGCTTGTCGTCGGAACGGATAATATGCCAGGGAGCTTCCTTGGTGTGGGTGCGGCGCAGCATCTCATACTTTTTCTGGGTGAATTCGTCCCATAATTCCTGGGCCTGCAAATCCACCTCGCTCAGTTTCCATTGGCGGAGGGGGTCGTTGCGCCGCCGCTCGAAGCGGCGGGCCTGCTCTTCCTTGCTCACTGAAAAATAAATTTTGATCAGTACCGTCTTGCCGGCGTCGGTGATGAAATTCTTCTCGTACAAGGCCACCTTTTTCATGAAGCGGTTGTACTGCTCCTTGGTGCAGAAGCCCATCACCGGCTCAACCATGGCCCGGTTGTACCAACTGCGGTCAAAAAAGGTAATCTCTCCGGCATGGGGAAATTGCTCGATATAACGCTTCATGTGCAGTTCGGTCTTCTGTTCCGCGGAGGGTTTGCCCAAGGCCACCACCCGGTAGCGCTTCTCGTTCATGTAGCGGCTCACCCGGCGGATGGTGCCGCCCTTGCCGGAAGCATCGCGGCCGTCAAAAAGGACGATCATCTTCTTGCCGGTGGTCTCAAGATGCTGCTGTAGCTTGATCAGTTCCGCCTGGTAGGGTTTCAGTTCCTCTTCGGAAAAATACTTGAGCAGCACCTCCTCCAGCAGTTGCTCCTTTTCCTTCTTTTTGAGCAACTCCTTGACCTTGGCGACCCGGTTGCTCAGCCCCTTGGACTTAAACTTGTCGTCGGCCTTGCCGACCACCGCCCGGATGCGGGCTGCCGGCCCGATCCGCAGGGGCGGAGTCTTTTTGACCTTATCTTTGCTTGCGGCTTTGCTCTTGCTCTTGGCGCTCGCCTTGCCCTTGCCTTTCGGCTTGACGACCGGGGTTGTCGGCAACCCCGCTTCCTGCTGTCGACGGCCAACCGGCCGATTCTGCTCTTCTACCATCCCGCTCACTCCTTCAGCCGCTAGTTATCGAGCGCAGACCATGCCGCTACCGTGGTCTTACAATTTTTCACCCTTGCAGAGGGATTTCTTCCTGAGCGCCACCCGACCGCATTTGCGGCACATATAGCGTCCCTCTCCCACTAGTTCCCGAAACAGGCCGGGATAATTCCGCAAGAAATCGTCCTTGACCAGCTTGCACAGTACCTTACTCGGCAATTTGCCCTTGCCGCCATCCTTATCTTTCTTTTTTTCCGTCTTTTTATTCTTGGGGGCCATGTTTCGCATCTCCTTTGCCAAAGGCGGATTATCCCGCTGTTATGACCTAAGTCCTATACTTATCAAGCCTTTATGATTTTTTGTCAAGAGAAAGTGATAATCGTTCAGCAGGGAACCGCTTGCGCAACGAAGCGGAAATTCGTATAGTGCGGCAGCTTCCGCCACGGTCTTACCGCCCGCCGACCATCACAACCAGACAAGGGACCAAAACCATGAAAAGACATTCTCTTTACCTGATTTGCGCCGCCTCTCTTCTCTTCGGCCTGTCGGCCGGGCCAGCCGCCGCCCAGGTAGATTGGCAGGTCAGGAACACCATGACCCCCGGCAGCAAGCCCCTGGATGTGGCCGCCTCGGTGGACGGAAACAAGGTTTTCGTCCTGGCCGAGGGCGGCAAGCTCCACATCTATGGCGCGGACGGGGGCCGGATCGACGTGCTCAACGTCGATCCCCGAATGGAGCGGATCAGCGTCGCCGGTTTGCAGGCGGCCGGCATTGAGGACAAAATCTATCTTACCGGCCCCAAAGCCGGGATGGTACAGGAATTATCCCTAAGCTTCGCGGTCAAGATCGACACCCAGGGCGCCCCGATTCTTGGCAACCCCCAAGCGCCGGTGGAAGTGGTCGAGTTCAGCGATTTCGAATGCC
>DIKC01000071.1:6402-7187 GCA_002421565.1 Desulfobulbaceae bacterium UBA5628
CGGCGGCCCTGGCCTCCATGGCCGCCCAGAACCAAGGCAAATTCTGGGAATTCCACGACCGTCTCTTTGAAGAACAAAAAAACCTCGGGCCGGAAAAAATCCGGGCCATTGCCACGGAACTGAAGCTGGACATGGCCCGTTTCGACCGCGACTTGGTCAGCCGGGAACTGGCCCAGCGCCTGGAAAAAGAGATCAGCGACGCCCGCCTGGCCATGGTTCGGGGTACCCCTGCGATTTTTGTCAACGGCCGGGAACTCAAGCAACGCACCAGCGAAAACCTCCAGCAGATGGTTGAGGAGGAATTAAAAAAGGGCGCCGGCCGCGGTAGCCGGTAATCAGCAATCCCCACGGAGCCGCCCCTTTGACCGAGATCAGCCAGGAACTCTCTTTTCCCGACAACACCGCCGCCCTCCTTCTCTATGGCGAGTTGAACCGCAACCTCACCGCCATTGCCGAGGCCACCGGGGTCACGATCAAGGCCAGGGGCGGGACGGTAAGCCTCAAGGGGCCGACCCACGCGGTGGAACTGGCTGCCTCGGCGCTCAGCAAGCTGCACGAACTGGTACGGGCCGGTTACCCGATCTATCCCGCCGACGTGGCCTATGCCCTGCGGGTGCTGGAGGCCTCGCCCAAGGCCAACCTCAAGGAAATCTTTCTCGATCAGGTATATATCACCGCCGACCAGAAGGTGATCTCACCCAAGAGCATCAACCAAAAACTTTACATCGACAGCATCCGCCGCCACGACATCGTCTTCGGGATCGGCCCGGCCGGCACCGGCAAGA
>DIKC01000071.1:7286-7415 GCA_002421565.1 Desulfobulbaceae bacterium UBA5628
TGGCCCAGAAGGTCAACCCCTACCTCCGCCCCCTCCACGACGCCTTGAACGACATGCTCGGCCACGGCAAGGCGGCGGACCTGTTGGAAAGCGGGGTGATCGAAATCGCGCCCCTGGCCTTCATGCGCG
>DIKC01000145.1:0-1749 GCA_002421565.1 Desulfobulbaceae bacterium UBA5628
CCGCGAGGGGATGTGCGGCGAGCGCAGCAAGGAAGAAATCGGCATGCAGACGGTACGCGGCGGCGACATCGTCGGTGAGCACACCGTCTATTTCATCGGCCAGGGCGAGCGCATCGAGATCTCTCACCGCGCCATGACCCGGGACATGTTCTCCCGCGGCTCCGTCCGCGCCGCCCAGTGGGTGGTGGGGAAGGCTGCGGGACTTTACGACATGCAGGATGTGCTGGGGCTGAAATAACTGCTACAAGCATATCAACGCCCGTTCGTTTAACTCACTCAAGGCGCCAAGACGCAAAGAAGATCAGCACCGGCTCGATGTACCTTAGCCCCTTGTTTTCTTTGCGTCTTCGCGTCTTTGCGTTAAAAATATGTTTAAGAACTCAATTCTGGAGGTTTTTCCGTGGCAAAGATCAATGACAACTACCTGAAGCTCAAGGCCGGCTACCTTTTCCCGGAAATCGGCCGGCGGGTCAAGGCGTTCAGCGAGGCCAACCCCGAGGCCAAAATAATCCGCCTCGGGATCGGCGATGTCACCCGCCCCCTGGCCCCGGCGGTTACCGAGGCCTTTCACCGGGCCATTGACGACCTCACCAGGATCGAAAGCTTCCACGGCTACGGCCCGGAACAGGGCTACGACTGGCTGATCGACACCATCATCGACCAATCCTTTGTCCCCCGGGGAGTCAAACTGAAACGCTCGGAAATTTTCATCTCCGACGGCTCCAAGTGCGACTGCGGCAACATTCTCGATATCTTTGATCTCGGCAACAAGGTGGCGCTCGGCGACCCGGTCTATCCGGTGTACAATGACACCAACGTAATGGTGGGCCGCACCGGCGAGGCGGACAGCAAGGGCTATTACCAGGGGATCGTCTATCTCTCCTGCACCGCCGCCAACAACTTCACCCCGCCCCTGCCGGCCGAAAAGGTCGATCTGATCTACCTCTGCTTTCCCAACAACCCCACCGGGGCGGTGGCGAGCAAGGCGGAGCTGCAAAAGTGGGTCGATTACGCCCTGGCCCACGAGGCGATCATCTTCTTTGATGCCGCCTACGAGGCCTTTATCACCGACCCGGCCATTCCCCATTCGATTTATGAAATTCCGGGGGCGGAAAAATGCGCCATCGAATTCCGCTCCTTTTCCAAAACCGCCGGTTTTACCGGGGTGCGCTGCGCCTTCACGGTGGTGCCGGAAGCCCTGACCGGCCGGAATGCCAAAGGCGAGCAAGTGGCATTGAACAAACTCTGGAACCGCCGCCAGTCCACCAAATTCAACGGGGTTTCCTACCCGGTGCAGCGGGCCGCCCAGGCAGTCTATTCCGAGGAAGGCTGGCGTCAGAACCAGGAAATCATCGCCTATTACATGGAAAACGCCCGCCTGATCCGGGAGGGGCTCTCCGCCGCCGGGGTGGTTTGCCACGGCGGCGCCAACGCCCCCTACATCTGGCTGCAAACCCCGGGCGGCCTCTCCTCCTGGGAGTTCTTCGACAAACTGCTCAGCGAATGCCATGTGGTCGGCACCCCCGGCTCCGGCTTCGGCCCCAGCGGCGAGGGCTATTTCCGCCTCTCCGCCTTTGGCCAGCGGGAGAACGTGGAAGAAGCGGTCAGCCGGATCAGAAAAAACCTGGGCTGATGCGCAACGATATAGACCAGACCCTGCGGGAGGTATTCGGCTTCGACAGCTTCCGCCCCTTGCAGCGGGAGATCATCGAAGGACTGATCAACGGCGAGGACGCCTTTGTCCTGATG
>DIKC01000145.1:1757-10033 GCA_002421565.1 Desulfobulbaceae bacterium UBA5628
CTCTGCTACCAGATCCCGGCCCTCCACCGGCCGGGGGTGGCGATCGTGGTCTCGCCCCTGATCTCGCTGATGAAGGACCAGGTGGACGCGCTCAAGGCGCACGGCCTCAAGGCGGCCTTTTACAACTCATCCCTGGCCGCTCCCGAGGCCCGGCAGGTGCTGGCCAGGATGCACGGCCACGAACTGGATCTGCTCTACGTGGCCCCGGAACGGTTGATGAGCGAGGATTTTCTCGCCCGGCTCCGGGAACTGGACATCGCCCTTTTCGCCATCGACGAGGCCCATTGCGTTTCCCAGTGGGGCCATGATTTCCGGCCCGAATACATCCAGCTCGGCCGCCTGCGCGAGCAATTCCCGGCCGTCCCGATCATCGCCCTGACCGCCACCGCCGAACCCCACACCCGTGGGGATATTGTCGCGCGGCTGGGACTGGGCCGGGCCCGCCATTACCTCACCGGCTTTGACCGGCCCAACATCCGCTACACGGTGCTGGAGAAAAAACGCCCTTTTGAACAGCTCGGCCGCTTCCTCGCCGGCCGCCGCGACGAGGCCGGGATCATCTACTGTTTAAGCCGCAAACGGGTCGAGCAACTGACCGCCAAGCTCAACCAGGCCGGTTTCAGCGCCCGCGCCTACCACGCCGGCCTGCCGACGGAGGAACGGGCCGCGGCCCAGGATGCCTTTCTCCGGGACGATACCCTGATCATCGTCGCCACCGTCGCCTTTGGCATGGGAATCGACAAATCCAACATCCGCTACGTGGTCCATTACGATATTCCGAAAAACATCGAGGGATACTACCAGGAAACCGGGCGGGCCGGTCGCGACGGGCTGGCGGCCGAAGCGCTGCTGCTTTTCGGCCCCGGCGACGTGGTGCTGGCCCGCAGCCTGATCGACAACTGCGAGCAGGAGGAACGGCGGCGGATCGAGGCCCACAAGCTGAACGCCATGGTCGGCTTCGCCCAGGCCGGCGGCTGTCGGCGGCGGGTGCTGCTCGGCTATTTCGGAGAAAATCTGGCCACGGATTGCGGCAACTGCGACACCTGCCTCGATCCGCCGGAAATGGTCGAGGTCAGCGAGGACGCCCGCAAGGCCCTCTCCTGCATCTTCCGGGTGGGCCAGCGGTTCGGGATCAACCATGTGGTCGAGGTGCTGCGCGGCTCAAAAAACCAACGGCTGCTGGAACTGGGCCACGACCGACTCTCCACCTACGGAATCGGAGCCGAGCGGGACAAGGACTACTGGACCGCCCTGCTCCGCCACCTGATCCACTTGGGCTACGTGGAGCAGGATGTGGGCAATTTTTCGGTCTTGAAACTAAACGAAAGCAGCCGGCCCCTGCTGCGGGGCGAAATCCCCCTGCAAATGGGCCGGCCCCGGCCGAAACCAACGGCGGCCGAACGCTCCGGCACCGGACGCGAGTCGTCGGCCGGGGCAAGCAAGGGAAGGTCGGGGGAACGAACCGCCGAACTGGCGGATGACGAACGCGAGTTGTTCGAACGCCTGCGCCGCCTGCGCAAGGAAATCGCCGACGCCGACGGGGTGCCGCCCTTTGTCGTGTTCAGCGACGCCGCCCTGCTCGCAATGACCAACCAACGCCCGGCCGACGCCATCGCCTTCCTCCAAATCCACGGAGTCGGCCAACACAAACTGACCCGCTACGGCGAACGCTTCCTCAGCGTGATCAATCAGGGCTGAATCGCAAGTGTTCTTCCCTGACCTTGAGCACCGCGATTAACCGCTTGGCCATAGCGTCGGAGTAGGTACGCCGACCGTTTTTGTAGTCGCCCACCATAGTTCTGCCGGATGCCCCCAAAATGGTGTCTGACCCTATTTTTTCCTATACGCCGACGGCCTTTCTTTCCGACAATCTATTCAGGCACCTTGGGGCTTGTTTCCTGGCCTGCAACCTGATAACCTATGAACCTGAACCAAACCTAACCTTCCAAGGAATAATTTATCCATGCACACCATTCTGGTTGTCGACGACGAACCCAATTACCTGATCATTCTCTCCGAACTGTTAAAGGAAGAGGGTTACGAAGTTTTTACCGCCGACAACGGCGAAAAGGCCCTGCAAACGGTGCTGAACAACGACCTCGATCTGGTGCTCACCGATATGCGGATGCCGGGCATGGACGGCCTGGCCCTGTTGCAGGCGAGCAAGGAGCACAACCCGGATCTGCCGGTGATCATGGTCACTGCCTTCGGCGAGGTGGAAAAGGCGGTTGCGGCGATGCGGGCAGGGGCTTTCAATTACCTGAGCAAGCCTTTCAGCAACGACGAATTGCTGGTCAGCATCCGCAAGGCGATCGAACACTATCAGGTGATCAAGGAAAACACCCGCCTGCGGGCCGAGATGCGGGACCGAACCGCCTTTGCCAGCATGGTCGGCAAAAACCGGCGGATGCGGGAAATCTACACCCTGATCGAAAAGGTGGCCCCCACCGCCACCTCGGTCCTGATCACCGGCGAATCCGGCACCGGCAAGGAACTGGTGGCCCGCGCCATCCACTGCCACAGCCCCCGGGAAAAGGCGCCCTTCATTTCACTTAATTGCGCCGGCCTGCCGGAAAGTCTGCTGGAATCGGAACTTTTCGGCCACGAAAAAGGGGCCTTCACCGGCGCGATCGCCCTCCGCCGGGGCCGCTTTGAGCTGGCCGACAGCGGCACCCTTTTTCTCGACGAAGTGGGCGAAATGCCGATGACCCTCCAGAGCAAGCTGCTCCGAGTCCTCCAGGAACGCGCCTTTGAGCGGGTGGGGGGCGACCGCACCTTGCAGGTGGATGTCCGGATCATCGCCGCCACCAACAAGGATCTCAAGGAAGAGGTGGATGCGGGTCGTTTCCGGGAAGACCTCTACTACCGGCTCAATGTGCTCCATATCCATCTCCCGCCCCTACGGGAGCGGCAGGACGACATCCCCATGCTGGCGGCCCATTTCACCGCCAAATTCGCCGCTGAGCTCAATCGCCCCCAGCTGGAGATCGCTCCGGAAACGGTGCGTTTTCTCACCACCCTGCCCTGGGACGGCAATATCCGGGAACTGGAAAACACCATCGAGCGGGCGGCAGTCCTCTGCGCCGGCGATCTGATCACCCCGGACGATGTCCAGCCCGACACCATGGGCGAACAACCCGCCTGGCCCCTGGCCGAGGACGAAATCGACCTCACCCGCCTGATGCCGCCAGGGGTCACCCTGCCCGACACCCTCCACGCCATTGAGAAAAAGCTCTTGGAACACGCCTTGGAAGAGGCCGAGCAGGTGCAGACCAAGGCCGCCGAGGCGCTGGGAATCACCAAAAGTCTTTTGCAGTACAAAATGAAAAAATACGGCCTTCAGAAAAAATAGCCGCCCGGGCCGGAACTGTAGTAGGATAAAATTATAATCACCACAACTCAACAAGAGGAGGAACCCGTGACCCCCGTAACCCTGGTTGACTTTTTTCTGATCTTTGCCTCGGTAAGCGTGGTGGTGGTGGCAGCGATGCTGATTCCCGCCATTTTGCAGCTTCGCCGCACCTACCGGCGGGCGGAGGAATTCTTCGATGCGGCGCAGCGGGAGATCGGGCCGTTGAGCAAAAAACTCGGCGAGGCCGCCACGGAAATCGAAATTCTGGCCGCCTCCTGCACCGCCCGGGTGGAGGCCGCCGACGCGGTGATCAATACCGCCCGCCAGGCCGCCGACACCATGCTGCTGGCCTGCGACACGGTGCGCAATTCGGTTCGGCCGTTGATCACCAATATCGGCGGCCTGGCCGCCGGGGTACGTACCTTCAGCCATTTTTTTCTCCGCTCCCGCTGAGCAGCGGTTGAGCGGAGCCCAAGCCATAACCCAGAGGCCGTCCCTTAAAACAAAACGGCCCGAAACCCACGCAGGAGGTGGATCATGAGCAATCACAACGACAACTGTGGCGCCGGCATCGCGGTTATTTCCTTTTTAGCGGGCACCGTCATGGGAGCGGCCATCGCCCTCCTTACCGCCCCCCGTTCCGGCCGGGAAACCCGGGAAATGCTCAGCGAATACGGGGATGAACTGCGGGAACGGGCCCGCCATCTGCCGGAAGAGGTCAGATGCGAGGCCGGACATGCGGTGGAACGGGGCCGGGAGATGATCGAGCACGGCAAGGAACTGATCGAAAAAGGCAGCAAAATGGCCGCCAAGGGCAAGGAATATCTGGACGAGAAAAAGCAGGCATTAAGCGCCGCCATTGAGGCCGGCAAGCAGGCGATGAGCAAGGAAAAGGAAGAACTAAACCGCGCCTTGGGCGGCGATCAGGGCTGAGGACAGAGCGGGTGGCTGTCCTGGTGGCAGCCACCCCAGTGCAGTTTGCCGCGCAGAATCTCGAAATAACCCTGGCTGGGGGAACAGACCAGGCGCAGGGGGTGTTTGGCCGCCACCACCTCCAGGCTGGCCCCGCCGTTCATTTCCCAGGCCGGCCGGCCATCGACGATCACCTGGGCCGCCTCGTTGTCCCGGCCGTCGGTCTGGCTGACCTGAAGGCGACTGGCGCCATCCAGCAACACCGGCCGGCTCCCCAGCATGAATGGGCAGATGGGGGTCACCAGCATGGCCCGCAGCCGGGGCTGAACAATGGGGCCGCCAGCGGAAAGATTATAGGCGGTGGAGCCGGTGGGAGTGGCAAAAATCAAACCATCGGCCCGGTAGGTGGCGATATAGGCGCTATCGGCCCAAACCGCCAGATCGATCAACTGGGCCGTGGCCCCCTTGCTGATCACCACGTCATTCAAGGCGTACTGCCAGGCCGAGACGGTTTCACCCTGCCGGAGCCGGGCCTTTAGCATCATCCGCTCTTCGATCAGCGCCTCGCTGGCCAACATCTCTTCCAGGGCGGGATAACGTTCATCCACCGCCACTTCCGTTAGAAAACCAAGCCCGCCCAAGTTGATCCCCAGCACCGGAATCCCATGCCCGGCCGCCTCGGCCGCCACATGCAGGAGAGTGCCGTCGCCGCCCAGGACGATGAGCAAATCCTGATCCGGCCGAATAAGATCGATCTCCGCCTTCACTCCCCGGTCAGCGAGCCAAGCGACCAGTTCTTCCCCGATCCGGCGCGGGGCCGGCGAATCCTTGCGAAGAATTATCCCTGCCTTGCGAATCTCCATTTCACTTTCCCGACGCGGCTTGGCCCAGCTCAACGGAACGGCGGGTGGCCGCTTCCACCGCATCCATCACCAGGCTACGGAAGGCGCCCCGTTCCAGGGCATGGAGGCCGGCAATGGTGGTGCCGCCCGGCGAGGTGACCATGTCCCGCAGTTCCGCCGGCGAACGGCCGCTTTCCTCCGCCAGCTTGATCGAACCGAGGATGGTCTGACGGGCGAGCAGTTCGGCGGTTGGCCGGGGCAGCCCCACCTTGACCCCGGCATCGATCATCGCCTCGAAAAAGGTAAAGACATAGGCCGGGCCGCTGCCGCTCAGGCCGGTAACCGCGTCCAGGGCCGCCTCATCCACCACCACGCTTTGCCCCACGGCCGCAAAAATCTTCTCCGCCAGGGCCAGATCGGCCTCGTCGGCATACTGCCCCCGGCTAAGGGCGGAAGCCCCGGCCAGGACCATGGCCGGAGTATTGGGCATCACCCGGATGATCCGGGCCTTGGTCGGGGCAAGGGCGTCGGCCATCCGGGCAATTCCCACCCCGGCCGCAATCGAGATCAGAAGATGCCGAGCGCTGATTTGGGAAGCAACGTCCCGCAGCACCGGCTCCACCACCTGCGGCTTCACCGCCAGGATCACCACCGGACACTCCCCCCAGATTTCTTCCGCCCCGGCCACGGTCGCCACCCCGTACTCCCGGCTCAACAGTTCCCGCCGCTGGGGACCGGGGTCCACCACCTTGATCCGGGCCGCCGGGTATAATCCGGCCGCGATGATTCCCTTGATCAGGGCCTCGGCCATCAGGCCGCCGCCGACAAAACCGATATTTTTCTTATTGATCTTCATTTTTCTCCTCGTTTATGGCTTGGCGGCCAGACTCTTGCTGACCACTTCGTAAAGATCGCGGGAAATGGCGGCCGCCCGGGCAAGCCGGCCCAGTTCCGCCTCCATCAAGGCCCGCTGCCGGGGTTGATGGCGTTCCCGGCGGCTGAGATTGGCGGCCATCCGGGCCGCGATCTGGGGATTGACCGGATCGAGGGCCAGCACTTGGTCGGCCAGGAAACGGTAGCTGCTCCCGTCGGCGGCATGAAAGCCGGTGGGATTGGCGGCGGCAAAGGCGCCGATCAAGGCCCGCACCCGATTGGGATTGCTAAGCCGGAAGGCGGGATGATTCATCAGTTCCCGCACCCGAGCCAGGGCGGCGGGGCCGGGGGCAGTGGCCTGAACGGCCAGCCATTTGTCCATGACCAACGGCTCATCCCGCCACTGCTCGGCAAAAACAGCCAGCAACTCGGCGGCCTCCGGCGCGGCCGCATGGACCAGCAGGCGGAGGGCGGCCAGACGGTCGGTCATGTTGTCGGCCGCACAGAAATGGCGGCGGGCCAAGGCGCGCAACTCCGGCTCGTCCAGGGCCAGAAGATAATAAAGGGCAAGATTGCGCAAGCGGCGCTTACCGGCCTCAAGGCGATCATGACGGTACGGGCTTTCGGCCCGACATTGTTGATAGAGTTTTTCCCAGACCGGCCGGAAATGGCGGGCCAGAGCCCGGCGCAACCCTTCCCGGGCAACATGGATTGCCTCCACATCGATCTCCGGCGATTTTTCCGCCAGATATTCCTCGCCGGGCAAGGTCAGCAGGCAGGCGCTGAAGGCGGGGTCAACGAGCAACTCGTCCCCGGCCAGGAGATGCCGCCAGGCAACCACCAGCCCATGATCGGCCGCCAATTCCCCGGCCGCTTCCGGCCGTCCTTGCGCCACCACTCCGAGCAGCAGGCGGCAGGCCAGTTCCTGCCCCGCTTCCCAACGATTGAAGGAATCCTGGTCATGGGCCAGCAGCCGGGCCAACTCGGAATCACGGTACTGATAATGCAATTTCACCGGGGCGGAAAAGCCGCGCAACAGGGAAGGCAGCGGCGCTTGCGGCAGCGGCCGGGCCAGGCGCAATTTAAAGGACGCTTCCGCCTCTTTTAAATGAAGCATTTTTCCGTGCCCGGCGGCTGCCTGCCATTCCACTTCCCGGCCCTCATGATCGAGAAAACCGAGCGCAATGGAAATATGAAAGGGCTCCTTACCCGGCTGGTCCGGAGTGGCCGGGCAGCTTTGGCGCATGGTCAGAGTGACTTCAGCGGCGGCCGGCTCATACTGCAAGGCAACCGTCACCTCCGGGGTGCCGGCCTGCTCGTACCAGCGCTTGAACCGCCCCAAATCCACCTCACCGGCCTCGCCGATGGCCGCGAGAAAATCCTCCACCGTGGCGGCGGCGCCGTCGTGACGGCTGAGGTAGAGGCGCAACCCTGCCCGGAAGCGGGCCGGGCCAAGCATCAGGTAAAGCATCCGGATCAGCTCCGCCCCTTTTTCATAAACGGTCACGGTGTAGAAATTATTGATTTCGATATAGGAATCAGGCCGCACCGGATGGGCCAGGGGGCCGCCGTCCTCGGGAAACTGGCGCTCCCGCAGCAGCCGCACGTCGCTGATCCTTTTAACCCCCGGCGAAACCGCATCGGCGCTGAAAAGCTGATCGCGGAAAACGGTCAGCCCTTCTTTCAGGCTCAACTGAAACCAGTCCCGGCAGGTAACCCGGTTGCCGGTCCAGTTGTGGAAATATTCATGGGCGATCACCGCCTCGATGGCCTCGAAATCGTCGTCGGTGGCGCTTTCCGGCCGGGCCAGGACGTACTTGGAGTTAAAGATGTTCAACCCCTTGTTTTCCATTGCCCCCATGTTGAAATCATCCACCGCCACGATCATGTAGAGATCAAGGTCATATTCCAGACCAAAGGTCTCCTCGTCCCAGCGCATCGCCTTTTTGAGCGCCTGCATGGCATGGCCGCACTTGTCGCGGTTGGCCGCTTCGACATAGATTTCCAGCCCCACCGGCCGCCCCGAAGCAGTGGTGAAGGAATCGCTGATCCGCGCCAAATCGCCGGCCACCAAGGCAAAAAGGTAGGAAGGCTTGGGAAAGGGATCGTGCCAGACCGCATAATGGCGGCCGTCGGGCAGTTCCCCCACCTCCCGGCGATTGCCGTTGGCCAGCAGCACCGGGCATTTGACCCGGTCGGCGGTGATGGTGGTGGTGTAGCGGGCCAGGACATCGGGCCGGTCGCAGAACCAGGTGATCTTGCGAAAGCCCTCGGCCTCGCACTGGGTGCAGAACATG
>DIKC01000103.1:0-10080 GCA_002421565.1 Desulfobulbaceae bacterium UBA5628
CGGCCCACATAACCCACCTCGGTGAATTTGGAGGCTTCCACCTTGTAAAACGGCGAATCGGTCATCAGCGACAGACGCCGGGCAATTTCGGTCTTACCCACCCCGGTCGGCCCGATCAGGATGATGTTCTTGGGCGCGATTTCATCCCGCAGGGGAAGCGGCACCTGCTGCCGCCGCCAGCGGTTGCGCAGGGCCACCGCCACCGCCCGCTTGGCCGCCTGCTGGCCGACGATATAACGATCCAATTGCTCGACGATCTGGCGGGGGGTCAGGGAATTGTTTTCACTCATGGGCAAGGGTTTCCAGAACGATGTTTTCATTGGTATAAATACAGATACCGCCGGCGATTTCCAGGGCGCTCCGGCAGATTTCCGCCGCCTTGAGATCGCTGTGGGCCACCAGAGCCTGGGCGGCGGCCTGGGCGTAGGGGCCGCCCGAGCCGATCGCCAGGATGCCGTTGTCCGGCTCGATCACATCGCCGGTGCCGGAGATCAGCAGGGAATGCTCCCGATCCACCGCCACCAGCAAGGCCTCCAGCCGCCGCAGCATCTTGTCGGTGCGCCAATCCCGGGCCAGTTCCACCGCCGAGCGCATCAGGTTGCCGCTGTACTGCTCCAGTTTCTGTTCCAATTTGTCGAACAGGGTAAAGGCATCGGCGGTGGCCCCGGCAAAGCCGGTGATCACCTTGCCGTGATGGAGGGTACGGATTTTACGGGCCTGATGTTTAACCACCACGTTGCCCATGGTCACCTGGCCGTCCCCGGCCACCGCCACCTCGCCCTGATGGCGCACCGCGATCACGGTTGTCGAACGAATCTTCATCGGTAAGCACTCCTTATTCCCCTCCGCCTTTGGCCAGGGGATGGGCTTTGTCGTACACCTCGGTCAGATGATCGAGGTTGAGGTGGGTGTATTTCTGAGTGGTGGAAAGGCTCACATGGCCGAGCAATTCCTGGACCGTGCGCAGATCCGCCCCCATTTCCAACAGGTGGGTGGCAAAGGAATGGCGCAGGGCATGGGGAGTCACCCGGGAGGCGATGCCGGCCCGCTCGGCATACTGCTTGACCAGCCGCTCGATACTGCGGGTGGTCAGGCGGCCGCCCCGGCCGTTCAAAAAAACCGCCTCTCCCTTGTCCTTCGCTTTTCCCGGCCGTTCGTCGGTCTGCCGCCGCAATCCCAGGCGCTGGGGCCAGTACTCCTCCAGGGCCGCCAGGGCCGGCTGCCCCACCGGCACCAGCCGCTCCTTGNNTCCTTGTTGCCCTTGCCCAGCACCCGCACCATCCCTTCAGCCAAATCCAGCCGCTCCAGGTTAAGGGCCGCCAGTTCCGCCACCCGCATCCCGGTGGAATATAGCATCTCCAGGATGGCGCGGTCCCGAGCCGCAAAGGGATCGGCCGGGCCGGGGGATTCCAGCAGACTGAAAACCTCATCCACCGTAAGAAAAACCGGAATATGGCCGGCCTGCTTGGGCATCGCCACTGCCGCCGCCGGGTCCCGGGCAATAATCCCGCGCCGCAGCAGGTAGCGGAAAAAAGTCCGCAAGGCCGAGAGTTTGCGGGCCACCGAGGAACTCTTGTTGCGGCCGTGGAGGCTATAAACAAAGGCCCGCACCATCCGGGGGTCCACCTCGGCCGCCGCCATTCCTTCCCGGCCTTGGGCCGCGAATTCCGCCAAGTCGCGGCCGTAATTGGCCACCGTGTGGGGCGAATAGCCCTTTTCCACCGCCAGCCAACCTAAAAATGCGGCTATCTGTCCGGCCAGATCATCAGCCACCAAGGCGCCTCTTAACCAGGGTCAATCATCCAGCGCAAAATCCCCGCCAGCCTACCACAACCCGCTTTTTTTGGAAAGGGATTGCCCATTGGCGGCGCTTCATTTATGTTGTATCCTTTTTCTGATCCGAAACAGAGTCCATGTTCTCCGTCACGAGGCAGGAAATGGCGAAACAATCCTTTGAAGAAGCCATGGCCCGGCTGGAAAAAATCACCCGGGAACTGGAAGCCGGCGATCTCAGCCTGGAACTCTCGCTTAAAAAATTCGACGAGGGGGTTAAACTGGCGGGATTCTGCAATCAACGCCTCGGCGAGGCCGAAAGCAAAGTAGCGCTCCTGCTTGACAGAAACGGAGTTCCCGGCCCCCAATTCTTATCCCCGGCCGCGACCGAGACTGAAACCGACCCGGAACAATGAACATCAAGCAATACCTGCGCGAGATGGGCGCCCTGGTCGACGCCGGCCTGGAACAATACATGTTGCGGCCGGAAGGAGCGCTGGCCGGCCACATCGAGGCCATGCGCTACAGCCTCTTTGCCGGCGGCAAACGGGTGCGACCGGTTCTCTGCCTGGCAGCGGCTTCCGCCCTCAAGGCCGATCCGCAACCCTTGCTGCCCCTGGCCTGCGCCTTGGAATGCATCCATACCTACTCCCTGATCCATGACGACCTGCCGGCCATGGACAACGATGACCTGCGCCGGGGAATGCCCACCAGTCACAAAAAATTCGGAGAGGCGGCCGCCATCCTGGCCGGCGACGGTCTTTTAAGCTACGCCTTTGAGCTCCTGAGCCGGCCGGAAACGGCTTCCTCTCTACCTCCGGCCGAACAGCTACGGATTATCCATCTGGTAGCCCGCGCCATCGGGCCGCAGGGCATGGTGGGCGGACAGGTGCTGGATATGGAAGCCGAAGGGGCCGGAGAAAAAGTTACCCTGGAACAACTGCGCCGGATCCATCGCCGCAAAACCGGGGCGTTGATCACCGCCTCGGTTCAGACCGGGGCCATTGCCGGCCGGGCCACCGCGGAGCAATTCGCCGCCTTGACCGCTTACGGCGAACAGGTGGGACTCGCTTTCCAGATCGTGGACGACCTGCTCAATGTTACCGGCACCCCGGAAACCCTGGGCAAGGCGGCGGGCAGCGATGCGGCCCGGGGCAAGGCCACCTACCCCGCTCTCCTCGGCCTGGAGGAAACCCGCCGCCTGACCCAGGAAGCGGTCGAAGCGGCGGAGCAGGCCCTGACCGGCTTCGCTGAAAGCGCCGATCCCCTGCGCCATCTGGCCCGTTACATCATTGCCCGCAACAATTAGCCACCCAGCCATTATCGGCCAGCGAGACCATATGAGCATTTCAAATCATCCCAACCCCACCGTCTCGATCCTTGAAAGGATCAACGATCCCGCCGATCTGCGGGCCTTAACGGAAAGCGACCTTCCCGCCCTGGCCAGGGAAATTCGCCAACGGATCGTGGAAACCACCGCCGCTAACGGCGGCCATCTCGCCCCCTCCCTGGGGGTGGTGGAGCTTACTCTCGCCCTCCACTACGTCTTCAACACCCCGGACGACAAAATCATCTGGGACGTGGGCCATCAGTGCTATGCCCACAAGCTGATCACCGGCCGGCGCGAGCGCTTCCGCACCCTCCGCCAGCCCGGCGGCCTGAGCGGCTTTCCCAAACGGGAAGAGAGTATCTACGACCCCTTTGACACCGGCCACAGCAGCACCTCCATTTCCGCCGCCCTGGGCATGACCTTGGGCCGCGACCTCAAGGGCGACTGCCACAAGACCATCGCGGTGATCGGCGACGGCTCGATGACCGGCGGCCTCGCCTTTGAGGGACTCAACCAGGCCGGCCATCTCGACAAAAATCTGATCGTGATCCTAAACGACAACGAAATGTCGATCTCCCCCAACGTCGGCGCCCTTTCCAGCTTTTTAAGCCGCAAGCTGACCGGCAAAACCGTGGTGCGGATCAAAAAGGAGCTGGAAAACCTGCTCAAACACTCCAAGGCCGGGGAAAATATCCTGAGCCTGCTCAAGCGCAGCGAGGAGAGCCTCAAGGGATTCTTCACCCCCGGCATGCTCTTTGAGGCCCTGAAATTTGAATATATCGGCCCGATTCCCGGCCACCAGTTCGAGGCCCTGCTGGAAACCTTCCGCAACGTGCGGGATTTCAGCTCCGGACCGGTGCTGATCCATGTCCTCACCACCAAGGGCAAGGGCTATCGGCCGGCCGAGGAACGGCCCGGCGATTTCCACGGGGTCGGCCCCTTTGAGATCGAAACCGGCAAGCCCCTGACCGTGGCCGCCGGGCCGCCGGCCTACACCAAGGTGTTCGGCGACACCCTGGTGGAACTGGCGGAAAAAGATCCCCGCCTGACCGCGATCACCGCCGCCATGCCGGCCGGCACCGGCCTACTCAAGTTTGCCGAGCGCTTTCCCGAACGCTTCTTTGACGTGGGAATTGCCGAACAGCACGCGGTGACCTTTGCCGCCGGATTGGCCTGCGAAGGGTTGCGGCCGGTGGTGGCGGTCTATTCCACCTTTCTCCAGCGCGCCCTCGATCAGGTGATCCACGACGTCTGCCTGCCCAATCTGCCGGTGATCCTGGCCATCGACCGGGGAGGGGTAGTGGGCGACGACGGTCCCACCCACCACGGAGTCTTCGATCTTTCCTTTCTCCGTTTCATTCCCAATCTGCTGCTGATGGCGCCCAAGGATGAAGATGAATTGCGCCACATGCTCCTCACCGCCCTCCATTGTCCCGGCCCGGTGGCGATCCGCTACCCCCGCGGCCCCGGCCTGGGCGTACCCCTGACCGGAGAGCCCCGCAAGCTGCCGCTGGGCAAGGGGGAACTGTTACAGGAAGGAGAGGATGTGCTGCTGCTGCCGGTGGGAAACCGGGTGGCTCCGGCCCTGGAGGCGGCGGCCGGACTGGCCAAGGTGGGAATCGGGGCGGCGGTGATCAACCCCCGGTTCGTCAAACCCCTGGACGGCGATTTGATCCGCGCCTGGGCGGCCAGAACCGGAATAGTAATCACGGTGGAAGATAACGCCCAAAGCGGCGGCTTCGGAAGCGCGGTGCTGGAACTGCTGGCCCGGCGCGGCCCGGCCGGGGTGCGGGTAAAAACCCTCGGCCTGCCGGACCGCTTCCTCGAACACGGCACCCAGCCGGGATTATGGCATCAGGCCAGAATCGACGCCGCCGCCATCACGGCGGCGGCCTTGGAGTTGGTTCAGGAAAAGAAGTCTACTTCTTAAGACGTTTGTCCAATTCCTGCTGGACCGTGGCGCTGATATCAAGGGCCTCGTCGGCAAAGAGAAGGCCGGTCTTGGTCCGCAATCCCTTCATGGTGTTTTCCAGGATCAGGGTATATCCGTCCCGCTTGCCGATCTGGGCAATCACCTCGTTCAGCTCCTTCAGGATCGGCTCCATCTGCTGCTTTTCCAACTGCTGGACGGCAAACTGGGCATCCTCGCTCTTAGTGGCAAACTCCCTTTCCAGCCGCTGAAAATCGCGAATCTTCTCCTGGCGAACCTGCTCGCTCCAGACCGAGCTTTTCTTTTCGATCTCTTCCCGCATCCCTTCCAGCTTCTGCTGTTCTTTCTGGAGGGACTCACGTTGCTTGGTCAGTTCGGCTTCCACCTTTTTCCGGGCCTCCAGGGAACCCTTGGATTTCTCCAGCACATCCTGGATACTGATGGTGGCCACCTTCACCGCCTTGTCCGCCGCCTCGGCCATCCCGGGGCCGACGAGCAGGGAACAGCTCAACAGCATGGCCAGCACCCCGGCCCGCATCATTTTCTTCATCGCCTTAACTCCTCAAAAATTTATCTGTTCGCGGTGCCGCTGATTACGAAAAAAGCCGGGGTGAATATTCCCACCCCGGCTTACGTCACGTCATTGCTCGAGAGAATTATTTGATGATGACAAAATCCGCCCGCCGATTCAGCGACCAGGAGAGCTCATCGCGGCCAAAGCTGAGCGGCCGTTCTTCGCCATAGCTGATGGTCTCCATCCGGTCGGCGGCCACCCCCATGTCCAGCAGGAACTTCTTGGCGCTCATCGCCCGCCGTTCGCCCAGAGCCAGGTTGTATTCGCTGGTGCCGCGCTCGTCGCAGTTGCCTTCGATCCGAAGCCGACTAGCGGCGTTGTCCTTCATGGCGTTACCGTTATTGGCGGCCCGGTTCTGCTGATCGTCGCGGATGTTGGAACGGTCGAAATCAAAGTAAACCGGGAAGAAACCGGCGCTGGTCCGACCCTCGGAAATCGCCAGGTCGATGTCGCCACGATAGGCGGTATCGGTCAGGGCCTCCTCCTTGCCGGGGCCAGAGCCGACATCAGGCTTGGGAGCGGTCGCGGCGGGAGCGGGCTTGCCCGCGTCCGGAGCGGTCTTCACCGGTTGCTTGGCGCAGCCTCCGGCGAGCAAAAGGGAAGAGACAATTGCGGCCACGGTCAAGACTCGTTTCATTTCCTTTCTCATTGCGCGACATCCTCCTGATTTTATTATGTTGGGCGACAAAATAAGGGCCAAAAAATATCACTTAGTTACCCACACTAACAGAAAGGGTTATGAAATTTCAACAGCTTTTTGCGGAAACCAGCCGAAACCACTTTCCCTTTGACAAGGAGGCAAGCTCTGGAATACCCTGAACCTCCGATTCACCCAACCAACAAACAGGTATAAAATGCGCTCATCACCGGCCAATTCCAGTCAAAGCCAGGGCCGGACCAGCGGACTGCTGGCTGCCAATCCCTACGGCACCTTTTTCGGGATCTCCCAGAAATGCCTGGATCAGGGATGGCAGGCCCTTACCGGCCCGGAAGGCAACTCGGTCACCTACGTCTCGATGGAAATCGGGGCGGACCGGGATGTTTACCATCCGATCCGGGACTACATCGAAGAAAACCGCCTCCTCGACAGCGCCGAGGAAGAGTTGCGCAACCGGCTGGAACCCTTCATCAACGGCCCGGTTAAAATTCCCAACTACGGCGGCGGCCTCGGCATCCTGGCCGGCGACACCCTCAAAAGCATGGCCGACTGCAAAATCCCGGTGGCGGCGGTATCCCTCCTCTACCGGCGGGGCTATTTCTCCCAACTGGTGGACATGAACCTGGGGCAGGTGGCCTGGTCGCGGGACTGGGAGCCGGAGCATACCCCCGGCCTCTATCCCCTCCATCAGCCCGCCGCCCCGGATAAACCTCTTACCGTCAAGGTCCGCTTCTACGACCAGCACGACAACCCGATCATCGCCGAGGCCCAGGTCTGGATGAAGCTGGAGGTCTCCGCCGGGCTCGATTTTTTTGTCCCCGAATTCCTCCTCGATTACGATCTGCCCGCCTCTCCAACCTGGATCAGGGAGGCCTCCCGCCATCTCTACGACAGCAGTTCCGAAACAACCAAGGCGATCCAGCGCCGTCTGCTGGGGGCCGGGGTGCTGCCGGTGATGCGGGAACTGGGTCTTACCTCCCGCACCATTCATCTCAACGAGCAGCACGGGGTGGTGCTGGTGCTTTCCCTGATTTCCGCAATCCTCCGGGGTCAGCACGGCGACCAGTTCCGGGAAAAAGCCAGCGACCAGGACATCCTCAACGCCGCCCAGCAAGCGGGAGAACGGATCGTTTACACCATCCACACCCCGGTCAAGGCCGGCCATGACCGCTTTGCCCGCTCCCTCTACCTGGGACTGGATCACTCCTTCTACCGGCGCATTCTTAATCTGCTGGCCCACGACGAAGGCAACCCGGCGGAATACAATTTCACCGCCCTGGCGATGCGGGTCAATCGGGCCACCAACAGCGTCAGCCGGCTCCACAAGGAGGTGACCCGCGCCCAGTTTCCCCAGCACCGGGAACGGATCACCGCCATCACCAACGGCGTCCACCACCTTACCTGGATCAGCGCCGCCAAGGCCGAGGTGTATGACGGTTTCCCGGAACTGGCCGGCTGGCGCCGCGATCCCAGCGCCTTTGCCGGAGCGGCCAAACTGCTGGGCAACGCCAAATTCCGCACCTACTTCGAACAGGCCTGGCAAAAAGACAGCGAGACCCTGATCTCCTACCTCAACCAGATGCTGGTTACCCATCGCAACCAACGCCTCACCACCTGGATCGACCCGCCCAATTACCTTTCCTACCTGGGGACGGAAGAGGGCCGGCTCAACGCCAAGGCCTTTACCTTCGGTTTTGCCCGCCGCTTTTCCACTTACAAGCGGGCCGACCTGATCTTTGAAGACCTGGAACGGCTGGCCGAAATCCTGATCAGCAACGACTGGCCGGTCAATTTCATCTATGCCGGTAAGGCCCATCCCCACGACGAGCCCGGCAAGGGGCTGATCAAAACGATCATCGCCATCCAGGAAAAATTGTTCGTGAAAACCAATGGCCTGGCCAAGCTGGTCTTTGTCCCGGGCTACGACATGGCTATCGCCAAGATGATGGTGGCCGGCTGCCACGCCTGGCTCAACAGCCCCAAACGACCCTTGGAGGCCAGCGGCACCAGCGGCATGAAGGCGGCGATGAACGGAGTGCCCAACGTCAGCATCATGGACGGCTGGTGGGTGGAGGGGTATCACGACGGCCAGACCGGCTGGAAATTCGGTTACGAAGGAGAGGTTGACGCCGGCGGTCTCAGCGAACATCCCTCGGAGTTGCTTTACCAAGAAGATGCCGCTTCCTTTTACAAACTGCTGCCCGAGATACTCGCCGCTTTTTACCAGCCGGGCCGCCACTCCCAGTACCTGGATCGCTGCCTGATGAACCTGACCCTCAACTGCCCGATCTTCAACACCCACCGGATGGCGGCGGAATATGTCAGCCGCTACCGTCTCGATCTGCCGCCGGCAGTGGCCCGTCAGACGGAGAAATTCCGCCGCCTCTACCAGAGCGATCCGGAATTTCATCCCAACGGCGCCTGAACCAGCCTCAAGTCTTTTCCTCCCACAGCCGATAAGTTTACCAATCGGACTATCCCCGGCCTCTTCGGCCGGAGATGAAGCAGCAGGAGCAAAAGATGAATTGCGGCCTCACCACTCCTTTTTGCCGGCAGAGCAGCTACCAGCAAAGCATCGACCTCTCCCGCCAGGCCAGCATTTCCCTGGTAACTGCGGAAGGCGATCTGGTCTCAATCAGCGGCAACAGCCGGGCCAGTTATGCCCTGGCCGCAGACCGGGCGATCACCTCGGCCGGCAATCTCCAGAGCCTGACCCTGGCCGGCTTCACCCAGGAAAATTTCACGCTGCAAGTACAAGGGGATTTAAGCGAGGAGGAACTGGGGGACATCAGCCGGCTGCTGGGCGAGCTTACCGCCATTGCCGGCGATTTTTTCAACGGCGCGCCGGAAAAGGCGGTGGCCGGGGCGCTCTCCCTGGGGGATATGGGCAGTATCAGCCGGTTGCAGGCCTCTTTTATCGAGAGCAGCACCATCATCCAGAAGAACACCGTCACGGACGCCCTCCCGGCCGCAACCGACCTCATGGATTACCACCAGATGCTGCAGGCCCAGTGGCGGCAAATCAAGGAGTGGCTGGAAGATCGCACCGGCGAGCTGGGCAGCCCCAATCCGCCGGAAACGCCCCAAACCGGCCCGACCCAGGCCACCGCCCCGCCCTCGGAACGAATGCTGGCAAAAATCCGAGAAACAACGGCGCAACACCCCCGCCTGACCCCGTTTGCCGGCGCCTTGGGCGATCTGGCAATCCAACGGGCCGCCAAGCAAACAACCCAAAATCGGCTGGCGGAAGACCTTCAGGCCCGTTTCGCCGACCGCCTCAATCACTGGTTATGCCCCTTAATCCATCGCCAACATCAGGAGGTTTTATGAAAGTCAACACGGAATCAAATCACTTTTACACCACGCAGCGTGCACAGACCTCAACTACGACAAGCGCCAACCCCGCATCGTTTTCGTCCGCACTATCAGCAGCCACTGCCGAAACATCTACCGTCAAACAAGCAGATTTCACCAGCATGACGCGCAAGGAAATGTTTGATTGGATGAATGACCAAATTCGTAGCGGGCAAATGTCGCTTGATGAAAGCTCACCTTTCCTGGCGATGACAATGAAAATCTCGGTGGCGACCGGTCAAACTGTCGATATGGCTACAGACACTACGCGCATTAATTTCGTTGAGAAGGCTCGTTTGGGTATTGAAGGTGCCCGCTCAAACAACGATCCAGATTTAGCCAAGCGATTACAGGCTGCGATAGAAATCATGCGCAGGCAACAAGGGCAGGCACTTGGCATTGATGCACGCGCATAAGGTGTGGTCACTCATTGGCATAACCCGGCGCTCAACCCCGCTCCC
>DIKC01000103.1:10089-10270 GCA_002421565.1 Desulfobulbaceae bacterium UBA5628
CGCAGCGCCGGTTAGCTCTACGTTGCTCAGTTAAAAATCCTCGAAATCATCGTCATCCATAGGGATGATATCTTGCGGCTTGCCGCCTTTCTTGGGGGCCGGGGCGCTCTTTTTGGCCGCCGCCGCGGCTACCGCCTTGACCGGCGGCGGCAGGGTTTTCCGGGCCGTGGCCGCCGCTTGC
>DIKC01000157.1 GCA_002421565.1 Desulfobulbaceae bacterium UBA5628
CCGATATCGACATCAACGGCCAGACGGCGGTACTCAATGTCACTCAGGCTCAGTTGAGCATCAGCGACAGCGAGGGTAGCGGCAGCGCCACCGTGCAGTTGGCCGGTGACGGTTCCGATGCCGATCTCACCGGGGTTACCCTGGACGACGGCGTGACCGGGATTGATCTCAACGGCCAGACCGCCACCCTTACATTGGCCCAGGGGCTGCTCACCATCACCCCCAACGGCGGTACCAGTGCCATTGTGGACAGCGTGGCCGCCCTCACCGGCGAGGTCGGCGATCTCTCCGGTGTTACCACCGTTACCGTGCAGTTGGCCGGTGACGGCTCCGATGCCGATCTTTCCGCAGTTGAACTCGACAACGATGTTACCGACATCGACGTTAACGGCCAGACCGCCATACTTAGCGTGGCCCAGGGTCAGCTTGACATTACCCTGACCGGTGGCACCGCCGAAGTTCTGCTGGCCGGTGACGGCTCCGATGCCGATCTCACCGGCGTGACTCTGGATGCAAATGTTTCAGCCCTTGACCTTAACGGCCAGACCGCGGTACTGACCGTGGATCAGGCTGGCTTGACCATCACCGCCAGTGGCGGTACCTACTCGGTGGTTGACAGCGTCGCCGCCCTCACCGGCGAGGTCGGCGATCTCTCCGGGGCCTCCACCATCACCGCCCTGTTGGCCGCCGATGGCTCCGATGACGATCTCACCGCCGTCACCCTTGATACCGATGTCACCGATATCGACATCAACGGCCAGACCGCAGTGCTCAGTGTGGCCCAAGGCCAGCTTAACATTACCCTGAACGGCGGAACCGCCGAGGTGAAGCTGGCCGGTGACGGCTCCGATGCCGATCTTACCGGGGTAACCCTGGATACGGATGTCACCGACCTTAATCTTAACGGCCAGACTGCAGTGCTGACGGTTGCCCAGGCTGGCTTGTCCATCACCGCCAACGGCGGCACCTACAGCATTGACGACTCCATCACCGCCATTGGTGATCCTGACAATGCGGCCATTCTCAACGCGGCAACCGCCATCAATATCACCGAAACTACAATCACCACCGCAGTCAGTCTGGCGCATATCGATCCCTCCCTGGTGGTAACCTTCAATGATGGAACTACCGTCGCGCTCGACGCTTCCACCGGTTTGACAGCGCATGTTGATCATGTCAGCACGTGGACTGTTACTGACAACGGGGATGGAGCTATATTGATCGTCACCGGTATGGATGTAGACACCGATTTCAACATCGTCCTTGCCGATGTCACTTTTGATGGCACCGGCAGTGTCGTGGTGGCGAATGTGGCCGCTAACCTCACCCTGACAACGGCTGATCTCACCGGGGTGGATGTGTTCCAAATCGACACCGACGCAACACTGACCGTACCATTTAATACAACCGGCTTTGGAGCTCAAGCCCTTGCCGGGGCTGGGAATCTGGCGGTCGAGGGTGCAGCGACAGCCGACACCATCGATCTTTCCAACAACATCACCTTTCTGGAAAGCTTCAGCGGCGCCATCACCATCGACGGCGGGGCTGAAGCCGACATCATCACTGGCACCGCCGGCGACGACACCATCATCGGTGGCGCCGGGGCCGACGACCTGACCGGCGGTGACGGCGCCGATACCTTCGAGTTTGCGGACGCTGATTCGGAGGCCGGAAGTGGTGCTGGTGTCGCAGATGTTGCCGGAGCACTTGCCAACGGCATCGACGTCATCCGCGACTTCACCGATGGCGATGATCTGATCGACCTGACCGGGATCACCAGCCTGACTGGCGCCTCGGTAACCCAGGGAGAGAGCATCGGCACCATCGGCCAAAACAATATCCACGTCCTGAACGGCACCGGCGCCAACGGGGTAAACAACGGCGACGCGGTGGTGCTGATCAACGCCGACACCACCGAGGATGCCACAGCTTTCGCCGATTTTGAGATGGCCATCTACATCGTAAATGGCGCATCCGTAACCTGGACCACCGACGACTTCGACATTACCCCAGCAGCCTAAAACCAACCTCGGCGGCGGGAACTCACTCCCGCCGCCGGGCCACAGCACCGGGGCGGCCTTAACCAGGCCGCCCCGGTCTCTTTTTCTTATCACCCTGCGTGCAACTTCCCGGAAAAATGATGGCCGTGCATTTAGAGACAAACGAGGTAACATTGACGAACCAGTCCCGCGACGACGGGAATGGTCTGCGTCAACGCTATTGTCCCTCAACGACCATGGCAGCATGGGATTTCACCGACCGGGAGCTGCGGGAAGCCATTAACGGCGAACGCTTGCTCTGCCCATCGCTGGATCTCTCCAACGCCTGTAACCTCAACTGCCCCTATTGTTTCACGGAGCCGGGAAACGCAACCTACAAAAAACGCCGCGCCGACGAGCTGGATGAGCCCGAACTGTACGGGGTGATCGAGCAGATGGCGGCGGCCGGCGCCCGGACCATCAACATCATCGGGGCCGGCGAGCCGTTGCTGGACCCGCGCTTTGAACGAATCGCCCGATTTATTCAGAGCAAGGGTATCCGCCTGCTGGTTGCGACCAACGGCTGCGAACTGGTGCGCAGGCCCAATCTGCTGGGACTGTTGCGGGATATCGGGGCCAATGTGATTGTGAAAATGAATTCACTCAATGAAACCCTGGAGGATGCCATGGTCGGCCACGCCGGTTATGCCGGGCAACGCGACCAGGCCCTGGCCCTCCTTCTGGCGGTCGGATTCAATCACGGCACCCCAAGCCGCCTGGGAGTCAACACCGTCATAACCACCGGCAACCGGCGGGAGATAAGCGCCCTGCACCAATACTGCCGATTGCAAAACATTGTTTTCATCGCCGGCTCCTACATGCCGGCCGGACGAACTGGAACCGTAAATTTAAACCACGGCCGGACCGTAACCGGAGCAACGCCACCCTGGGCTCCAGCCAGCCCCGCCGAGATTAAAACCATTGGGGATGAATTGCGGGAATGGGATCGTGCCCACGGATATCCCCTGGTCGCAAATCCGGCCTATACCTCGGGGCTGCCCTGCGTGCAATCCTTGGGCCTGTATGTAGATGTGGCGGGCAAGGTTTGGCCATGCTCGACCAAGAAACAACTTGTTGACGGCAGACTTCTTGATACCCCCTTGGGCATGGTGCGTGGACAGAGAAGTAATCTTGGTGAAATATTTCGCGATCATCCATACATGAAAAAGGTGCGGGCTGAGTACCAGGGGGATTGCCCCTACAAAAAGGCAGCGGCGGCCGCTGGGAGCGACAAGAATCTTACTGAGCCGGAGGGGTGCAATGAAACAGCGTGTTAGCAAGAGCGGCCTTGCTGAATCAGGCATAGGGCCCATTTTTACACTGATGCGACAGGATATGACAGGGGCCTTTATAAGCGTGGCCGGGCCGCTGTTTGTCGCATGGTTTTTTACAGTTATTCGGACAAAAACACTCTTACCGCCACCCATTGCTTCCCTGGACTTTTATGATTGTGCTGTTTTTTTCGTTACCTTCCTCGGAACCGGGATTTGGTGGTTACGAAAAATCGACATACGCTTGCGTCCGTTCAAGTCCGTGCTGGCGGAATTGTATAACCACGAACATCTCGAACCGGCGCTGAAAGGGGCAGCCATCGAGTACCTTAAAGACTACACGCATAACTTGTTTACAGGAATTTCCGGTATCGGAAGTAAGGTGCATGCACTGTGGGAGATCGAGTTTTTACGAACCCTTCCGGTCAGGGACACCGATGTGAGGAGTACGGTACGCGAACGTGTCGAGTCCCTGTGCAACCGACTGGCTTGCAGTGGTCAAATCGAATCCTATTTTGCTACGGAAGACATAGTGCCTCATGAGCTGGACGCCTTCCACACCGACTGGTGGCAAAGACACCGGGAAGCACTGCAAAGCAGCGGAATTATAGACCGAAAGCGACTGCTGGTCATGGAGCACTCCACCTTTACCAACGAATTGACACATCATCAGAAAGCCTTTGAATGTTACATAAAACAGAACAAAGACATCGATACGGAACTCAGAATTCTGGTTTATGCGGATAAGAACGTGCTTGAAAGACATTTCCCCGGGGTCTATTCATGGAATTATGCCGCCTACGGCGAAAACGCGAATAGCAGCGAACCAGGACGGCCCAAGAAAGGAAAAGTCTTCATCCATTATCCGGATAACACCATTGAGATACTGTCTGCTATGCGTGCCAACGCATATCTGCACCCCAAAACAGAGGGATGGCAGAATAGCGACAACCAAATGATTACAAGCGGCCTGTTTGTATCCGGAAATATCAAGGACGTGCATGACCTTCAGTCTTATTCCCTGTATTTATCCAGCGGTATTAAAAGCCCCTGTCCTGCACCGCCAACGCCATCCACAACGTCCCACCCTGCCAGCTGCTGGGCGCATCATCTGGTGGGAAGGGCAGGATGCACACTGACTACCGACGCTCCCACACCGGCAACATCACAGGAACCCCCCATGACAGCCACCCGGCGAATTATCCAGTTTGCTGCCATTGTCGCGCTGGCACTGCTATCGGCCAGTTGCAACAATTCCGAGCCAAAAACCACGCCGTCCGCCAACCGCGTCGTCATCGCGGTCAATCAGTACATTCATCATCCCAACCTGGAAGCGGTATTGGACGGCTTTAAGGCGGTCATGAGCGAAGCGGCCGGGCCGGAAGGCTGGGAGGTTGATTATCGCTTACAAGTCGCAAACGGCGATGTCAGCACCGCCGGCCACATTGCCGCTCAGCAGGCAGCCGGGCGACCGGCCCTGATCCTGGCCCTGGCAACTCCTTCAGCCCAGGCGAGCGTAAAATCAACCAAGTCGATTCCGGTGGTTTTCGGGGCGATTACCGATCCGGTTGCCGCCGGCCTGGTTGCCTCCATGGAGCGCCCCGGCGGCAACGCCACCGGCTCCAGTGACCGCTGGCCAACTGAAAAACAGGTGGCGTTGATTCGCACCCTGATGCCTGAAGCCCGCTCGGTCGGCATCCCCTTTAATCCCGGCGAGGCGAACAGCGTCGCCTCCATGCAACTGCTGCGCCCGGCCTTTGCGGCATCGGGATTGCAATTGCGGGAGGTGGCGGTAAGCAATACCTCGGAACTGATCCCGGCAATCCGCAGCGTAATCGACCGCTGCGACCTCCTCTTTGCCCCGGCGGACAACACGGTACTCGCCGGACTCGACGCAGTGATCAAGTTGGCCCGCGCTCGCCAAATTCCCCTCTTTGTCGGTGACGAAGGGAGTGTGCGCAAGGGCGGCGTGGCGACCTACGGCATTGATTACCGGGCTCTCGGCGAAGAAACCGGCAAGATTGCACTGCGAATTCTGCAAGGGGAATCGCCGGGGAACATTCCCGTAGCGGTAAGCGCCGGCGCCCGGCTGGTGTTGAATCCGGCCGAGGCGGCGCGGCAGGGCTTGCGTTTTCCGGATGAACTTATCGCGGCCGCTACCTTGGTGGAAGAGTAAACGCGCAATGTGGGGTGGCCTCGATAGTGCGATTCAGTTGGGATTGTTGTTTGCGGTTCCGGCTCTTGCCGTTGCCTTTTCCTTTCGAGTGATCGGTTTTCCCGACCTGACCCCGGACGGCTCGTTTGTCTTCGGCGCGGCGCTGGGTGCGACCCTGCTCCGGGACGGCCACTCTCTCTCCGCCGCTTTTGCCGCCGCAATGCTCGGCGGAGCGGCGGCAGGTCTCGCCACGGCGGGAATCCATCTCTGGCTGCGGGTCTCGAAGCTGTTGAGCGGTATCCTGGTGATGACGATGCTCTATTCGTTATCGCTACGGGTGATGGGCACTTCCAACATCCCACTATTGAACCTGGAGACCTTTTTCGCATTGCTGCCCATGCAGGGGATGTTGCCGGGGATCGCGGGCACGGCTGTTCCGGTCGGTCTGGCGGCCTTGGCGATTACGATATTATTGAAAACCGAATTGGGAATTCTCCTGCGGGCAGCCGGAGACAACGAATCGGCGCTGGCCTTGCGAGGAATTCGGCGCGGCCCCCTGCTCTGCACTGGGTTGGCGCTAACCAACGCCCTGGCGGCGGCCGGCGGCTTGATCATCGCACAGTATCAAGGGTTTGTAGATATTTCGATGGGAATCGGGCTGGTAATCATCTGTCTGGCGGCCATTGTGATCGGTGAAATCTTGCTTCGCCCCCATTGCGTACTGTTGCTGATAACGGCTCCGATCCTCGGCATGCTGCTCTATCAAGGCACAGTCTCCCTGGCCCTGCGCTTCGGCCTGCCGCCGACCGATCTCAAGGTGGCGACCGCATTGCTGGCGCTGGCTTTTATCGCCCTTGATCGTTTGCGCTTTTCCGGGAATATCGCCACCCGCCAGATCGGAAACCACAATGTCTGACGGAAATACCGGCAAAGAGGCGGTATCTCTGCGGGATGTCACCTTTTCCTATGGAGCGGACGGCGACACAACTGCGATCCCGGTTTTTACCGGTTTAAACCTCTCCATAAAGACGGGGCAGACGGTCGGGATCGTGGGACGAAACGGGAGCGGCAAAAGCACATTGCTGAAACTGATTCGTGGGGCACTTGCACCGGACACGGGACGGGTGGCCCTGTTCTCCCGCATGGTGGCGGAGGCAGGTGTACTGCACAGCCGACCGAAAGTATCACTTATTTCCCAGCGGCCGGACGCCTCGCTGGGGCCGACCATGACGGTTTTTGAAAATTATCTACTGGCTCGTCACGGGAGCAGGCCGTCACTGCGCTGGGCTTTCACCCGCAAGGAAAGAGAAAAGTGCTTGGCGCTGGTGCGGCGAGCGGGAGTGTCGTTGGAGGACAAGCTCGATGAGCAAATTCGTTTCTTGTCCGGAGGCCAGCAACAGGCGCTTTCGGTGTTGCTGGGCCTGATGTTGGACGACCCCATCCTGTTGATGGATGAACCGACCGCCTCCTTAGACCCGATCAGCGCCGACAAAGTGCTCGACCTGGCGGCGGAATATGTTCGGGAACGGCAAGGGTTGGCGACCATAGTCTCGCACCGGCTGGCTGAATTGTTGCCTCGCTGCGACAGTATCATAATCTTGATCGACGGCAAGGCCGAACACCGTTACCGCCACGACTCGGAATGGACAATGGAAGCCTTCAGGCAAGCGCTGTAGCAAAGGGGCGGCCCCGGCCCACGAGTGCCCGATTCCCGATTCCCAATTGACAATTTTAACCGCCCTCGGTTATTTTCCCCCTGTCGCCGGAATACCGGCGGCCGGGATTGACAGCCCGTAGCCAAAGAAAGACCATCGGTGCCGCCAATTATGGCGGTTGCCGAGGTCCGTTCTGCCATGGCCGTCCCCCTTGGGTGGGCCATGTGGGAAGCAATGCTCGCTTTAGCCATTTAACCTGCAAGCTTGGCCTCTCGCTGGGCAAGCACCTCATCATGATCCACAAAAATAGCCTCATGGCTATCCGCTTCGATCAAGGCATCCTGAATGCCTTTTATCTGCCATTCGTTTACATCGAGATACTGTTCCAGCGCCTCTTCGATGACGAATGATTTTGAGCGGCGAGTAGCGCGAGCAAGAGTTTCAATACGGCTACGGGTGTCGGGCTTGACCCGTACTGTCAAACTGGCGGCCTTGAGCATGATATTCCTCCTCAGGTAAAATGCAAACACATTGTAATACAATGCATTGCGGCGCTCAAGAAGAAAACACCCGCATGGTTCCGCCCATTTTTTGTCAGCCGCGCCCCCGAAACCTGATGGCCGGGGGGGCGGCGCTCTTTATTGGCGGAGGAATCGACAAGCGGGGAACGAAAGGAGGAGTGGCCGCCGGAAGATTTGCCGGCCTACCGGCTGGAGGCGATCACCTCCTGGGCGACCTGGGCCAGGCCCTTAACCACCGCTTCGGCCCCACCCTGGTAACCTGGACCATGCCCGGCAACCAGCATCCGCCCCCACCCCCACTAAAAATCACCCCCCACCGCAAGTAGTCAAAATCTTCTTGACGCCATGTCTCTTTTGTGCGACATTACCGGCATGGAATACGAGATCGAAACGACCAACATCTTTGACCGTTGGCTTGCTGGAATCAAAAGCGTGCAGCACCGGGCAAGGATACTCAACCGCTTCGACCACATCCGGCGTGGCAACCTTGGAGACCACAAGAGTTTGGGCGATGGGCTGTTCGAGTTGCGTTTCTTCTTCGGCCCTGGTTTTCGGGCCTACTACACCATCTACGGCTGCCGGCTGGTGTTGCTGCTTTGCGGCAGCGGCAAGGATGGCCAGAAGAAAGACATCGAGAAGGCAAGAGCAATCATGAGCGAACTGGAGTAGGAAAACATGAAAGTGACCACCAGAAAATGGGACGCCAGCGAATACCTCGACAATCCGGAAATGATTCGAGAGTACTTAAGGGTGGCAGCTGAGGACGGCGACAGCGAGATGCTTACCATTGCCATCGGCAATGTTGCCAAGGCCGTTGGGATGAGCGAGATTGCCCGCAAGACCAACCTGAGCAGGCAAAACCTCTACAAGGCATTGGCCCCCGGCAGCTCACCAAAATTCGACACCATCAGCAAGGTAGTATCAGCCCTTGGCTGCAAGCTGGCGGTAGTGTAACGAATTCAACGAATTCGGGACAGATCTATTTTTGCCGGGGCGGTTCCACCAGGAACCGCCCCGGCTCTGTTTAGAGATGGCCGATTGAAGAAAAACGTTATCAGTTCAACGGGCCGGAAGATTTACTGGCCTACCGGCTGGAGGCGATCACCGGTCTGTTGCAGGAGCTTTACGACCGCCACGACGCCGACCCCCCTGGTCCGGGCGGCCATCGATCTCACCGACAGCTACCGCCAACTGCTGGGCGACCTGGGCCAGGCCCTCAACCACCGCTTCGGCCCCACCCTGGTAACCTGGACCATACCCGGCAACCAGCACCCGCCCCCACCCCCACTAAAAATCACCCCCCACCGCCCAAACCAGAACCGTTGTTGATCTTGTCCTTGTTTGATGTGCCGGGGGCCACCTCTTTTCTACCGTCGATTTTCTCGATCTATTTTTTCTATTTTTTCTTGTTGCGTAGCAATCGTTGTCATTGTACAGTATTAAGTACTTATTTGCCGGGAGGACGCAATGGAAACAATAAGCTATTCGGCATTTCGCAGCCAACTTGCCCGCACCTTGGACAAGGTGAACGATGATCATAGGCCGGTGCTGATTACCAGGCAAAACGGGAAGCCTGCCGTGGTCATCAGCCTGGAAGATTACCACGCGTATGAGGAAACGGCCTACCTGATGGCCAGCCCCGTAAACGCCGGGCGCCTGAATCAGGCAATCGCGGAAGTTGAGGCCGGTAACATCTTCCAGCGGGAGTTAATTGAAGAATGATCATCTCGTGGGCGGAAAAGGCCTGGGAAGATTATCTGTATTGGCAGAGCATTGACAGAAAAACACTCAAACGGATCAACACCCTGTTGCGGGAGATTTCCCGTAAACCATTCGAGGGCATCGGAGACCCGGAGCCCTTGAAACATCAATGGTCCGGCTACTGGTCACGGCGGATTGATCGCGAACATCGCCTGGTTTACAAAGTAACGGCTGAGAATATTATCGTTGTCCAGTGTCGCTATCATTACTGACAACGAATCCTGGATAGATCTGTTTTTGCCGCGCCCCCGTAACCCGATGGCCGGGCGGCCATTTTGGGCGACCTGGGCCAGGCCCTCAA
>DIKC01000055.1 GCA_002421565.1 Desulfobulbaceae bacterium UBA5628
CCACAGATTTTGCTGAGGAACCGAAAAAATGAACGGGCAAGGGATGGCTGAAGGTGGTATAAAGATTAAGATTTTCCTCAGCAATCGTAATATGTGGTGGATACGCCAGGATGCCGGAAGTGGATGAGGACAAAAAACATACCCTGCTGAAACTCTTCAGGGTAAGCTCGATGCAGGATCTGCCCGCCATGTCGGGGCACGTCCAGGAGCTGATCAGCCTGCTCGGCAACAGCCAGGCCACGGCCAAGGATCTGGCCCACGCCATTCTCAAGGATTACGGGCTGACCACCAAGGTTTTACAGGTGGTGAACTCAGCTTATTACCAGCGCAACGTGCCGGTGGCCACCATCTCCCGGGCGGTGACCGTGGTCGGTTATACCACCCTCCGGGAACTCGCGGTGACCATCGCTCTGTTCGATGAGTTCACACGGGCCGGCAACAACTCCGCCACCGCCCTGGCCCAGTTGACCAAGAACTTCATCAGCGCCACCCAGGCCCGGCTGCTGGTCAAGGGGAAAAAAATCCGCTCGGTGCTGCCGGAGGAGGCGTTTCTCGGCGCCCTTTTCCATCAACTGGGCAAGGTAGTGACCATGGTTTATCTGCCGGCGATGTATCAAGCGGTGGAAAAGGAAGTTGCCAAAGGGTTCTCCGAGGAGCGGGCCGCCCGCGGCATCCTCCAGAATCTCACTTTTGCCGATATCGGGCAGCAGTTGGCCCATAATTGGAATTTTTCCGAACAACTCATTGACTGCATGCTCGCGGAACCGCCCCGGCCGCGCAGCGCCGCCGATAAACGGGCCATGCTCCAGAATCTGGCGGTTTTCAACAACCGCCTCACCGAGGCGGTAACCGGCGGCAACCGGCTGGACGTGGAGGAGCTGCTTTATACCTTCGGCGGCATCTTGGGCATTGACCAGGAAGAGGCCATGGCCCTGGTGGAGCAGAGCATCAGCCAGGCCGAGGAGATGTCCGATCCGATCCGGCGGGGGCTGGCCGGCCTCAGGGTCAGGGAGCACTTGATCACCGTGACCAAACAGCCGGATGGAAACTGGCAACGGATCAGTTGAGGAGGAATCGAGATGGAAAGTAAAGATTTTCTAACGGCCCGCAAGCGGTTGCAAAAAACCCAGAAAGAAATGGGCGAACTGCTCGGCTCATCGATCAAGGCGGTCCACAGCTACGAACAGGGCTGGCGCTCGATTCCGCCCCACGTGGAACGGCAGGTCTATTTCCTCCTCTCCCGCCAGCGCGACCTCCACGAAAATCCGCCCCAGGCCTGCTGGACCGTAAAAAAATGCCCGCCGTCGCGCAAGAAAAAATGCCCGGCCTGGGAATTCCGGGCCGGCAAGATGTGCTGGTTCATCAACGGCACCATCTGCGAATGCCAGGCCCGCAAAAACTGGAAGGAAAAAATGGCGATCTGCAAGCAATGCGAAGTCCTGGCCCCCCTGCTGTAAACCGCCCCTGACGAGCAACCATCCCGGATGAGCGAATATACCGACCGCGATGCCGCCGGAGTTTCCGTCGGCATCGTCAGCAAACAATTCTTCACCTTTGCCCGGCCGCCGGAGGAAATCGTCCTCGAAAGCGGCGCCCGCCTGGGGCCGGTCACGGTGGCCTACGAGACCTACGGCCAACTCTCGCCCCAACGGGATAACGTGGTGGTGCTGCTCCACGCCCTTTCCGGCGACTGCCATGTGGCGGGCTACCACAGCCAGCACGACCTCAAGCCGGGCTGGTGGGAGTCCATGGTCGGGCCTGGCAAGGGGATCGACACCGACAAATACTTCGTGGTCTGCTCCAGTATTCTCGGCAGTTGCGGCGGCACCACCGGCCCCTGCGAGAATAACCCCGCCAGCGGCCGCCCCTATGGCCTTGATTTTCCGGTGGTGACGGTGGGCGACATGGTCATGGTTCAGCAGGCCCTGCT
The DNA here is from genome assembly GCA_002421565.1 of Desulfobulbaceae bacterium UBA5628. Classification (GTDB taxonomy): domain Bacteria; phylum Desulfobacterota; class Desulfobulbia; order Desulfobulbales; family Desulfurivibrionaceae; genus UBA5628. Next base: position 1,931 of record DIKC01000055.1, read on the forward strand.
CGAACACCTGGGGATCACACGGGTGCTGGCGGTGATCGGCGGCTCCCTGGGCGGAATGCAGGCCCTGGAATGGAGCGTCCGCTATCCCGACCGGGTCGCCTCGGTGGTGGCGCTGGCTACCACCATGCGCCATTCCGCCCTGGCCATCGCCTTTAACGAAATCGCCCGCCAGGCGATCATGGCCGATCCCAATTGGCGGCAAGGCCATTACTACGGCGGCCCCAAGCCCGATACCGGCCTGGCGGTGGCCCGGATGATCGGTCATGTCACCTATCTCTCCGACGAGGCGATGCGCCGCAAATTCGGCCGCCGCCTCCAGGAGAAAAAGGATTTTTCCTTCCAGTTTGCCACCGATTTTCAGGTGGAAAGCTATCTCCGTCACCAGGGGGATAAATTCGTGGCCCGCTTTGACGCCAATTCCTTCCTCTACGTAACCAAGGCGGCCGATTATTTCGATCTCGAACGGCGCGGCGGGGCCGCCTCGGCGGTGGAGAGCCTGGCCGCGGCCCAGGCCCGCTTCCTGGTGGTCTCCTTTTCCTCGGACTGGCTCTATCCCACCTACCAGTCCAAGGAACTGGTCCGCGCCTTGAAGAAGAACAGCCTGGACGTGAGTTTTTGCGAAATCAAGGCCGACTGCGGCCACGACGCCTTTCTCATCCCCAACGAGCGATTGAGCCGCCTGATCGCCAACTTCCTGGAACGGGTACAACGTGAAATCAGCGCCTGAGCACATGCGATACGATCTCTCGATCATCGCCTCCTGGATCGAACCGGGCAGCAAGGTGCTGGATCTGGGTTGCGGCGAAGGCGACTTGCTGCACTTCCTGGAGCAGACCAAAGGGGTGGACGGCACCGGCATCGAAAAGGTAGAGGCCAAGGTAATGCGCTGCATCGAACGGGGCCTGACCGTGCTCCAAGGCGACATCATCGAAGAGGTCCAGGATTACCCGGAAAACGCCTTTGATTACGTGATCGTCAGCCAGACCCTGCAACAGGTTTACGCCCCGGCCCAGCTTCTTTCCCTGCTCCTCACCGTGGGCCGGCGGGTGGTGGTCAGTTTCCCCAACTTCGGCCACTGGAAAAACCGCCTCCAGGTACTCTGCTACGGCCGCGCCCCGATTTCGCCGCAACTGCCCTTCGAATGGTACAACACCCCCAATATCCGGGTGGTCACCATTGCCGATTTCAAGCGATTCATCGGCAAAATGGGCTGGCGGATCGAGCGGGAAACCGCGATCAACACCGATCACCACGAACAGCACGGCAACGTGGTCCGCTGGCGGCCCAACATGCTTGCGACTTACGGCATTTTTCTGGTCAGCGGCCAAGGACGGCGTTCCGGCGCTAAACAATCATCCTAAGGAGCAAGAGATGAATTCCATAACCATTGCCGCCGCTCTCCCCGCCCTGGTGGGCAACACCCCCCTGCTGCGTCTCAACCGACTGGGCCGGGAAAGCGGGGCTGAAATCTTGGTCAAGCTGGAGTCGCGCAATCCCGGTTTCAGCGTCAAGGATCGGATCGGGCTGGCGATGCTGGAGGCGGGCGAGAGTTCCGGCGAAATCGGGCCGCAAACCGTGATCATCGAACCGACCAGCGGCAACACCGGCATTGCCCTGGCCCTGCTCTGCGCCGCCAAGGGCTACCGTCTGATCCTGACCATGCCGGAAACCATGAGCCTGGAGCGGCGCGCCCTGCTCAAGCATTTCGGGGCCGAACTGGTGCTGACTCCGGGGCCGGAAGGGATGAGCGGCGCCATCCGGCGGGCCAGGGAATTACGGGAAGAGACCGCCGACAGCTTCATGCCTGACCAGTTCAGCAATCCCGCCAACCCGGAAACCCACCGCCGCACCACGGCCGAGGAAATCTGGCGGGCCACCAACGGCGAGATCGATATTTTCGTGGCCGGAGTGGGCACCGGCGGCACCATCACCGGAGTGGGCGAGGTCTGCAAAAAACGGCGGCCGGGGCTGCGGGCGGTGGCGGTGGAACCGGCCGATTCGCCGGTGCTTTCCGGCGGCAAGCCCGGCCCCCACAAAATTCAGGGGATCGGAGCCGGCTTCATCCCCGAAGTGCTCAACACCGCCATTCTCGATGAAATCATCGCCATCACCAACGAGGAGGCCATCGACACGGCCCGCCGGCTGGCCCGCGAGGAGGGGATTCTCTGCGGCATCTCCTCCGGGGCCAACGTCCTGGCCGCCCTGCGGCTGGCGGAACGGCCGGAAAACCGGGGCAAAAAAATCGTCACCGTGATCTGCGACACCGGCGAACGCTACCTCAGCACCCCTCTGTTCAGCACGTAAGGCAAACAACATGTTTCCCCGGATTAACCCGGCGACAATGCCCGATACGGCGCATTATGCGGGACTTTCTTTGTTAAGCCTGTTCGTGTTTGTCAGTCCGTTTCCACATACCCAGACCATTGGCGAAATCTCTTTTTATGCGGCGTTACTAATTTTCTCCTATCTTTCCTTACGCCTTGGGGTCAAGATTGAAACCTATGGTGTATGGACCACCCTGCTCATGTTCGGTGGCTGGTGTATTGTTTCTTCTGTTTTCGCCCTTGATCCTTACGAGAGCTTTGCCGATTTATACTCACATTTCGCTAAATATCTCATCCTCACCGTTATGTTGGCCGTTTTTTTTGCATCACGACAAAGATTAGTATTGCTAGCTTCGGTCATTATGTATTCTGGAGTAACCTTTGCGCTTACAATTATGGTATATTTTTATGGCGTACTGGATAACGACCTTACAATTAGGATGGGCCTTCCGCGCTGGTCAACCAACACCATGGGATTTGTCTTTCTTTTTTCCCTTGCCCTTATCTTCCCATTGTTCAGAAATTACAAAGAAAAACTTATAAGGTACGGTCTGTTTTGCTCGGCATTTATCTTGATTGTCGCCTCGTTGCTGACGCAATCCAGAGGCACATTTATCGCTCTTGTGACAATGAGTCTAGTTTTTTGTTATCAATACAGAAAGATACTGGTAATCGCCATGGTTCTATTGATTACCGCCGGTATCCTCACCCCTAACCTGTCCGACCGTTTTGCCAAAAGCAATAAACACCGAACCGCCCTCTTCCTTTATACTGTCGAGATAATCAAGGATTTTCCAGTGACCGGGATCGGCTTTGCACGAGACACCTACAGAGATCCCGCCCATATCGATTCTGAAATTTACACCGCGAGAATTCCGAAGGAATACAGAGATGCCGGCATGTTTACGTTTCCACACAACATGATACTTGACGTTACCGTAAAAACCGGATTGATCGGGACATTTTTATTCTGTGGTTTTTGGGGTATGTTATTTCTGACATCATTCCGCCTGTTACGCCAGACACGGGATCGCTTTATCAAAGATTGGACATTAACCCTACTGGCCGCCTCAGTCATGTTTGCGGTAAGAGGAATGTTTGAGCCGACCACCACCCATTTTGTACTTACCATTCTCCATACTATTCTAGCGATGTTAATAATATTGCTAAATTTACAATCAAGGTCTCATGATAATGATATAAACATCAAGAGCTACGTATGAATAAATTAGTTATTTTTTGCAAATCATACGCAAAAGATATGTGGCGGGCACGACGCATGGCGGCAAGCGTCCAACGTTACAATGAAGATCATATCCCTCTTTATATCTCCGTACCGGAACAGGAATTGAGCGAATTCAAATCCTGTTTCGCTGACATCCCATGCCACTTCCTAACCGATCAACAGATTCTGGCGCGTTGCGAAGCGGCCAACGGCGAACGGCCTTGGCTATTTCCCGGTCATCTTCTCCAGCAACTCATCAAGCTGGAATTCTGGCGGATGGAGCTCTGTGAAAACTATGTCTGGATTGACTCAGACGCCTATTTTATCAGGCCATTCAAAATTACTACTTTCCTCCACAACGGAGATGTCCCGTATACCGTTCAACATGATAACCGGGACTTGCTCAATTTCGCCGAACAAACTGGCAACCGCAAAATCAAGACCGACTTTGAGGACATGGCCACAAAGTTCAAAGCCCTTTTCGGCCGAACCGGGCCGCTATATTCATTTGCTTCCCCTCCACTGATCTGGGGATGCAAGGTGTTACGTAATTTAAATGAGGTATATTTAACCGCGACCAACCAGACTATCTACAAACTGTTGGAAGATTACCCATGCGAGATGCATTTATACGGTGAATATTTACATTACTGTCAGGTGATCCCACTGGTTGCCCATAGAGAATTATTCAAGGTGTACCATTATGCGGAGCAGTTCTTCCTGGGACAGGAGCATGGCGAAGCAGAATTAAACTTGGCCGAACATTATTACGGGGTGATCATGCAATCAAATTGGGCCAAGCTACCCGATCACCCAAGGCCAACCGACGCGCGGCTAAAACATTTTTTCCGTAAAGCCATGCGCCAAACACGCGATTTATTTTTGCCTCCAGCATGACGTATCTCAAGAAAATATCCATTGAGCAAGAAATTGACTGGTATCTTTGCCGGGGAGAATCGCGCCTGCTCAATTCAGGCCTGGCTGATAATAGCCTCTTGTACAAGAAGCAAAAATTTGCCCGTCTTTATCGAGAAGGGGATAAAATTCTCAAGGTATGTTTGGTTCAGTCTTGGCCCAAGGATGCAATCAGAAAATATACAGGAAAATCACAAGCGGAGCGGGAATCAGCAAGCGCGGTTCTGCTTGCCGACCTTGGAATCAATACACCACGGACTTTCTTTAGCGCATTCTCCATTTCGCCTTGGAGTTGCATAGAATCACTGCATGAGATGTCATTCTTAGAACGCTATGAATTTCTAAGCAATCACATAAGCGAACGAGATGACTCCGAAAAGATTATCCGCCTGATCGCCAAAGATTCGGCAAAGATGATAAACAATATGATATTTCTTAAGGATTTTGGATTAGGAAATGTCATGTATCATCCTAATGGTCATATTTCATGGATAGATAATGATCTAAAAAAATTCTCTAAAAGTAGCGCATTAACCGCTTTTGCTATCAATCTTTTAAGAGAGAGGGTATTCAATTACACCGACGAAACCGACACCAAGGCTTTCTGGAAAATACTATCAGAACATTGCCATATCCACAACGAGCTACTTCATGAATTCCTGAGTTATCCTGCCGCGTCAAGATCCCTTGCCGGTTGATTCAGGCTGCCGGATAATATCGCCTGCTATGGCCAACAATTGGCGTACCGTTTTTGCTACCGTATAATGCGATCCCGCTGTTCCGTCCGCCAAGCCATCCTCCCGTTGCCATTGTCGATAAATGTTTTTGACCACACTCGCGAAAGCTTCGCCGTCATCTTCGGTAACCACCATATGGCCTAGTTTCAAAAGGATATCCGCCAGCTCGGAATCATCGGCGGAAACGGCGAGAATAGGCCGCCGAGTCATAAGATATTCGTAAAGCTTTGAAGGGATATATTGGGCGCAACCGGAACCTTGGCCGTGCAGCAGGAGAAGGATATCACTCTGCCGCATCATTTCCATCACCCGTTGCCGGCCAGATTTTCCGGAAACAGGATCATACTCCAGGCGGCCATGTAGATTAACAAGCTGACGATGGCCAAGCTGTTGCCAGGCCTTTTGCGAAACCGGATCCAGATTAGAGCCGAAAACATCCAGCCGCAAAACTTCACGAAATTCCGGCTGCTCCCAGGCAAGCCGATCAAGCAATTCCATAAAGGCGCCAAGGTTACGGTTGGCGTCAAGGGAGCCGAAATGACCGAAATGGATTTGTTCTCGTTTTTTGTATGTGGCCGCGGAGAAATCAGGTGGATTGGCTCCTGGTCTAAGCACATGGCCTTTGTGGGCAAGCTCCGGATTGCGCTGGCGGGCGCTAGCCAGGGCGTTTTCCGTAAAAAAGATAACCCCGGCGGCGTGGCGGCAGATCGTTTTCTCCAGCCAGACATTGAATCTACGTCGCTGCCAGCTTCTCGGCCCTTGCTTGTGTACCAGAGGATCATGCAACTCCGCAAGCCAGGGAATTCCGGTAATCCTGTGCAGAAGGTAGCCGGCAAGATGGGTGCTACTGGGGCCGGCCGTTGAATAAATAAGAACAGGTTGATATTTTTTAATCAGAGACAGAGACTTGCCGGCAGCAGTGATAAACCAGGACCAATGGCTGTCCAGGTGAACAAAAACCCTCTCCAACAGATAAAAGGGCAGGCAACTAATCGAAATGACGATTTTAAAAAAACTTTGCCAAACAGGAGGAATTTTCCCTTTCTTGATAATATGCCGCAACTCGAAAATAAGTCCGGACGGAGCAGGAGAAATCGTCTGAATGTGGGGGAATCGGGTATCTTTTTCACCGGTGGGAGCGCTGACCACCACCGGCGTAATTCCGTGTTGCATGAGATAGGGTAGCCTATCAGTAATGGTTTGGCTGGCGGCGCGCCCGTCCATATTGAAACAGTGGGCTAAAATCAACCAATGTTGCTTCGGAGTTTCCATGAATCACGAAGAAGCCGGAAACTCACTGAATATTATACAGCATTTCATAAACCCCTTTTTGGCGTAGAAGGTCGTCGTGTGCCCCTTCTTCTACTATTTTGCCATGTTGCATCACGATGATGCGGTCCGCCTTCTTGATGGTTGAAAGCCGATGCGCAATCACCAAGGTTGTTCGATTTTTCATCAAATTTTCCAAAGCCCGCTGTACTTCCCGCTCCGACTCAACATCAAGAGATGATGTCGCCTCGTCTAAAATCAAGATTGGCGCATTCTTCAGCAAAGCCCTGGCAATGGCTATCCTCTGCTGTTGGCCACCGGACAGTCTGGAACCGGATTCGCCGATAACCGTATCGAAGCCGTCTGGGAGTTGTTGAACAAACTCCAGAGCATAAGCAGCGCGAGCCGCTGCAACAATATCCGTATCCAGGCAGTCACTGCATCCATAGGCGATATTGTTCCTGATCGTGTCATTGAATAATATGGTTTGTTGTGAAACTATGGCCAACTGCCTTCTCAATGACTTTATCGTCACGCTTTTGATATCATGCCCATCAATAATTATCTTACCGGAATCTATTTCATAAAAACGCGGCAACAAGTTGGCTAATGTTGTTTTTCCGCTGCCGCTGGCGCCAACCAGCGCAATCATCTCCCCGGCACGGAGCCGCAAATTGATATTCTTCAAAACCGGATCGCCAATCTCATAGCTGAAGCTAACATCGTTAAATTCAATCTCTTTTTTAAATCCCGAAAGCTGAACGGCGTTTGGAGTATCTTTAATATCCGGAGCAATATCCAGCACGGTAAAAATTCTTTCCGCGGCGGCAAAACCTTTCTGCAAAGGATTGTTAAGGTTGCTGACACTTTTAATCGGCTCGTAAAGCATGATCAAGGCGGTAAGAAAAGAGAAAAAGGTACCCGGCGTAGCTTTTCCTTCGAGTACTTCGCGACCGCCATACCAAATAATCAAAGCAATCCCAAGCCCGCCGATAAATTCCATGAGAGGTCTTGAAATGCTTCTTTGTTGCGCATCCCTGATGGTAATACTCAACAAACGATCAATGGTTTTATAAAATCTGGATATTTCGTATTCTTCCGCGCAGAATGCCTTAATCACCCGCTGACCGGTTATGGTCTCGTGGAGATGGTTGGCGAGTTTCGCATTATGCTCTTGAGATTGGGTACTCAGCTTCCTATATTTTTTCCCAAAATAAACGATCGGAATAATTGCCAGCGGAAGAAATATCATCGTAAACAAGGCAAGTTTCCAATTTTGATAGAAGATAACCCCCATCAAACCAATAATCTGGAAAAAATCTTTAAGCATGGCGACAACGGAGGAAGACACCGCGGCCTGAATTATCGATACATCATTGATGATTCTTGAGATCAATTCTCCGGTAGGCGTTTTATCAAAGAATGAGACAGGTAATTTTTGAAAATGTTCATACAGTTTTCCCCTGAAATCTCTTACAACATATTGCCCTACTCGTTCCATTAAATATGAATAACTGTAAACAAATAATCCTTTTACCAAAAATAGAAGGATCAGCAGCAACGGCAGGATATTGAGCATGCTGTGGTCACGATTAAAAAAAATCTCATCCAGCAGGGGCTTCACCATATATGCTTGCCCCGAGCTTAATATGGCGACAACCACCATGCTCAGCATCGCCCAAACCAATCTATTAAGATATGGCCGCACCCTCTGAAGAACTCTATGGGCAATTTCTTTTTCTTTCATCAACATCCCCGATTATCTTTTCTCGATTTGATAAAACTTGCTCATTGATGGCGGTCAAGGCCATTGGCGCACCATATCCGCTTCTCCTCCATTGTACGGGAAAGAATCTGGTCGTTGGCCGGTAGACTTGCGCGTGATCGGCCCGGATGGAAAAGATGATAGGCCAGGGCCGCGAACCTGAGGTTGCGGCGGCTTACCCCTTTATGCAACAGTCTGGCGGCGAATTCGCTATCCTCCCGGCCCCAGCCAACAAATTCCTCATCAAAGCCGTTCACCGCCAGGGCATCGGCCCGCCAGATCCCGAAATTGCAAGTTCTGATCCCGTTAATCTCCATTGTCCGCCAAAAAAAAAGGCGGGCCAGCCAAGTTAGCCGTATTGCGTTCTTGCGATTGCCGAGTCCAGCACTCCAAGGATACAGAGGGAAAATCTCACCGGCCAGCAGACGGACTGTCGTTTTTTCGTTAAGCAACACCCGCGAACCTTGGACAAAACAGCTTGGCCTGGCAAAGGCCAAGTGATCGGCGATAAAATGAGACTCCAGCACCATATCACCGTCAATCATCACCAGATACTCCCCTAGACTGGCGGCAATGGCCAGATTGCGCGCACGAGCGGCCCGGAACCCCTGGTCTTCCTGCCAGCAGTACCGGATCGGCACCGGTGTCCGAACGGCCATATCACGCACCATTTCTCCGGTGCCGTCGGTTGAGCCATCATCGGCCACCAAAATTTCATCCGGCAACCTGGTTTGACGCAGGGCGCTGGCCAGCACCAAAGAGAGTGCCTCCTTGCGATTGAAAGTGGTAATAAGCAATGATAGATGCATCAGTTTCTCCGCAACGGAGGGCTTGCCGGCTCATGCCAGCCTGTTTGCATTTCATGGAGTTTGGCGTACTTGTAAAACGTACCCTCGAAATTTCCGAGGGCGATGACAAAACCGGCCCAGCCGTCCAGAAAGCCAAGCTTGAGGAAATAAATCTGGGCAAAGGCCCAGCAGGCCCGGCCCAAAGCCTTGCCCATCCCGCCCAGCCGACCCTCATCCGCCAGTTTTTCCGCCCCCAGGGTGGAGTAGCGGGCCGCCTTGTGCTGGATTTCGCTGAAATTACGGTACGGTTTCTGCCAGATCGGATTTCGCAGATAGCCGGGCGGCCTGGCGCTGACGATCTCATAGGCTTCATGAACCGCGTCCGGCTTGAAGCGCAAGGCCCCCCGGCGGAAAAGCTGGGGCTGGCGGTAATCGGGATAAAAGCCGCAATGCCTGATCCAGCGGCCCATAAAGAAATTGCGGCGAGGGACGTAATAGGCATCGGCCGGGCCGTCGGCGGCGACTATGGCCAAAATTTCGTCGCGCGCCGCCGGGGTGCAGCGTTCGTCGGCATCCAGGCTGAAAATCCAGGGATGCCTACAGGCCGCCATGGCCTGATTACGCAATTCGCCGAAGCCGCGGAACTCCACCTGCACCACCCGCGCTCCCAGCTCCTCGGCCAAGGCGGCGGTGCGATCCCGGCTGTGGGAATCGACCACCACCACCTCGTCGGCCCAGAGGACGCTGTTGACCGCCGCCACGATCTTCTCTTCTTCGTTATAGGCGATGATATAGGCGGAAATTTTATTCATGACCGGGCCTTGCTTGCCGCCACTTGATAGTAAATATTTTCATAAGCGTCCGCCATCTGCCGCCAACCGTAATTTTCCGCCCGCAGGCGCGCACGCCGGCCCATTTCCTGGCGCCGGGCCGGATCGCGCAGGGCTTCCAGCCCCTCCCTGAGAGCGGCCGGACTCTGACCGGTGCAACCGTTAACTCCATGCTCAACCAAGGCCGCGGCTCCGGCATTGGGGGCCACGATCACCGGCAGGCCGCAGGCCATCCCTTCCAGCACGCTCATCCCGAAGGCCTCGGAACGGGAGGGCAGCGCCACCACGTCGGCAGCGGCGTAAACTTCCCGCATTTCCCCAACCAAACCGAGAAAACGGACCCTTTCTCGCAGGCCGAGGCGTTCCACCAGCCGGTTGAAATGGGCCGCGCGATCGCCCCGGCCCGCCACCAGCAGTTCGACGCCCGGAACCAATGCCGCTGCTTCGAGCAGAAAATCCAGCCCCTTGCGCTGGAATTCCGAGCCGGCGAAAAGCACCACCAGGCGTTCGTCGCCATAACCCAAGCGTTGCCGGGCCGCCGGCCGGGCCGCCTGGATCGCGGCGGGATGAAACCACTCCGGGTCAACCCCCGGCGGAATGATAACCGCCGTCCCGGCCAGGGAACAATAACGGCGGTAGTCATCCAGTACCGTCCCGGAAACCGCCGCCGGCCACGGGGTTGCCGCGAGCTGCCGCCGTTCCAGCATCAGATACATGGCATTGCGCGGGCTGCAATAGTGCTGATCCCACCGCCGCCAGCCCCGGTAATGTTCCAGGCCGCCCCGGAAGGAAAAGCAGTGGAGGGTCAGCACATCCTGACAAAAAGTGCGCTCGTGGCTATGGATCACATCATACGACCGGCCCGCCAGTTGCCGCCGGACGCTCAGAGCCAGATCCCAGGCATTGATCACGCTGGAAAAGCGAAACCGCTCCGGCAGGCGATAAATGGCGGCGCCGGGCAGCAACTCCGCCTGGCAATTCCGACAGAACAAATCCACCTTATGGCCCCGGGCCAGCATCGCCCGGGCCAGCTCCAGGGCGCAGCGCTCCATGCCGCCGGTGGGGGCAAAGGCCTTGGCCACCATCGCAATGTTCAATGCGGAATGGGGATGGATTTGAAATCTGTCCCCACCTCTCGGTAACTTCGGCCCATTCCTTCTTGCATTTCCCGGCCCGGCATTTTATCTTCGAGAAACTGAAACCGGCGCGCGGCGCGCCCGTGAACGAGGCGCAACTCTAGCGTATTTTCCCGCAAATTAAAAGATTATATCCACCAAAGGACACCCCCATGCTCAACCAGGAACTGTTGGATATTCTGGCCTGCCCCCAGTGCAAGGGGCCGGTGCGGCCGACCGCCAAACAAGACGGCCTGATCTGCGACCGCTGCCGCCTCCTTTATGAAATCCGCGACGGGATTCCGATCATGCTCATCGACGAGGCCAAACCCTTGCCGCCGGAGCCGGAACCGCGGTGAGCAGTGCCACGCCGTCATTGTCCCCGGGGCTGCCGCCAAAGCCGGAAAGCATCCACAAAATTCTGATTATCAAACCCAGCGCCCTGGGGGATATTGTCCACACCCTGCCTTTTCTCGCCGCCCTCCGGAGCCGTTTTCCCCGGGCGGCGATCCATTGGGTGGTGGCCAGGGGGCTGCACCGGCTGCTGGAAAACCATCCCCTGCTCGACCGCCTGTGGGTAATCGATAAGGATGGGTGGAAAAAACCGGGCCGCCTGTTTACCACCCTCGGGGAAATCGCCGGCCTCTGGCGCGGCCTGGGGCGGGAAGGCTACGACCTGGCGGTGGATCTTTCCGGTCTTTTTCGCAGCGGTTTGATCACCGCCGCCTCGCGGGCGAAAATCCGGCTCGGCTTCAGCGATTCCGACGAGGGCAGCCCTTTTTTTTACAATGACAAAATCGTGGGCGGCGGCCAGATCCACGCCATTGACCGCTATCTGAAACTGGCGGCCCGGCTGGGCTGCGCCCTCCCCAACCCGGCGGAGATCGCCTTTCCCCTGCCCCCTTTTGCCGAAAATCCGCCGATCATGGCGGAACTGCCGGCCCGTTACCTGGTCATGGCCCCTTCGGCCGGCAAGCCGGCCAACCGCTGGCCGGCCGAACGCTTCGGCCAACTGGCGGCCCGCCTGGAGCTGCCGACGGTGGTGATCGGCGGAGCGGGCGAAGCGGAGATCGTGGCCGCTGTGGTCCGCCACGCCCAAGGCAAGGCCATTTCCCTGGCCGGCCGCACCGGCCTAACGGAATTGATGGCGGTGCTTAAACGCGCTTCCTTCATGGTGGCCAACGATACCGGCCCCATGCACCTGGCCGTGGCTTTGCAGGTGCCGGTCTTTGCCATCTTCGGCCCGGCCAACCCGGTGCGCACCGGCCCTTACGGCGGCATGCACACCGTGATCCGGCGTGAAACCGACTGCGCCCCCTGCTACCGCTGGCAACCCTGCTCCCACTGGCGCTGCCTGCTCGATCTTGAGGTCGATACCGTGCATGACATCATTATCAACAAACTCAACCGGATTGCGCAATCGTGATGGAACTTTCCCTTTATCGATCCCTGCTGGCCCGCATTTTTGTCAGCGTCCCTTTTGAACGCCTGGCCAGGGAAATCGACCAGATCGTCGCCTGCGGCATCCAGCCGGAAATCGGTCTGGAGGGGGAGTGCCTCTACACCACCCCGGCGGCGGAATTCGCGACCGTGGCGGAAAAACTCTCCGCCGCCAAGCTCGCCTGCACCCTCCATGCCCCTTTTTTCGATCTTGCCCCCGGCGCCCTTGATCCCAAAATCCGGGAGGCCAGCCGGGCCAAGCTGCGCCGCGCCTTTGCCCTGCTTCCCCTGTTCAAGCCCAAGTCGGTGGTCTGCCATCTCGGTTACGAGGCCAACAAACACGGCTACAAAAAGGCGGCCTGGTTCGATCACGCCCTGACCACCTTCCGGGAACTGCTCGCCCTGGCCGGACCCCATCAAACCATCCTGGCCCTGGAAAATACCTACGAACACGGCCCGGAGGCCCACCGGGAGATGCTGACCGCCCTCGACTCGCCCTTGGCCCGCTTCTGTTTCGATACCGGCCACACCCTCGCCTTTGCCGACCACAGCCCTTGGCAGGAGTGGTTTCCGGCCCTGGCCCCCTGGTTGGGCGAACTCCATCTCCACGACAACCAGGGCGGTCACGACAGCCACCTGCCTCCCGGCCAGGGACTTTTTGATTTCCCCGGTTTTTTCGCCTATCTGAAAAGCGCCGACCTTGCCCCCTTGGTCACCCTGGAGGCCCACAGCCGGGAAAACCTGAGCGCCGGTCTGGCCGCTCTGCAACAGTTCGACTTCCCCCAAGCCCAACCCGCCCAGCCCAATGGAGCCACCCATGCCTGAAATATCCCCTGCCCCGGCCACCAGCGATTTTGTCCATCTCCACGTCCACACCCAGTACAGCCTCTTGGACGGGGCGATCCGGATCAAGGATCTGCTGGCCAAGTGCAAGGAATACGGCATGGGGGCAGTGGCAATCACCGACCACGGAGCGATGTTCGGGGCCCTGGAATTCTACTGCCGGGCCAAGGAGGCCGGGATCAAGCCGCTGATCGGCTGCGAATTCTACATCGCCCCGGAAAGCCGGGCCGACAAAAGCGCCAAAAGCGCCGGCCAGGCCGCCTTTCACCTGGTGCTGCTGGCCATGAACCAGAGCGGCTACCAAAACCTGCTCAAACTTGCCTCCCAGGCCCAGTTCGAGGGTTTCCACTACAAACCCCGGATCGACATGGAAATCCTCGCCCGCCACAGCGACGGCCTGATCGCGATGACCGCCTGCCTCCACGGCCTGGTTCCCCACCTCATCGTCCAGGGCCGGATGGATGAAGCCCGCCGACAAGCGCAACGGCTCCAAGATCTATTCGGCGATCGCCTCTATCTGGAGATGCAGGAAAACAAAATCCCGGAACAGCGCGTGGTCAACAACGGCCTCAAGCAATTGGCCACCGAATTGGGACTGCCCCTGGTGGCGACCAATGACTGCCATTATCTCAACCGGGAAGAGGCCCACGCCCACGAGGTGCTGCTCTGCATCCAGACCGGCAAGAC
>DIKC01000058.1:0-1391 GCA_002421565.1 Desulfobulbaceae bacterium UBA5628
GGCGGCGCCTTCGGTCATCTCGCCCACCAGTTGCTGCCGGGGATGACCGCCACCTCCGGGGCCTACGCGGCGGTCGGGATCGGCGCCTTTCTCGCTGCCGCCACCCACGCCCCCCTCACCGCCATTTTCCTTCTTTTCGAGATGACCGGCAATTACCTGATCATCATTCCGATCATGCTGGCCAGTATGATCGGCACCTTGGTGGCGGCCAAGCTCAACCCCGACGCCATCGACACCGTGGATTTCAGCCGCGCCGGAATCGACATCCACGAGGGCCGGGAAACCGCGGTAATGAAGTCGATCAGGGTGGGGGCGGTAATGAACGAGGAGGTGGATTTCATCAGCGAAAAGGCCAATGCCGATCACCTGCTCAAAATTTTCAGCCTGGCCAGGGAAGGGTTTTATTTTCCGGTGGTGGACGACAGCGGCCGGATGACCGGGATTGTGTCATTGCAGGACGTTAAAAACATCCTCCACGACCGGCAGTTGCGTCTTTCCGCCCAAGTCGGGGACATCTGCGCCCGCAAGGTGCTGATGCTCACCCCCGACGACAATCTCCATGCCGCGATGGAGATGTTCGACCTCCTGGGGGTGGAGGAACTGCCGGTGGTGGAATCCCGCGACGACCGCTGGGTGATCGGGATGCTCAAGCGCCGCGACGCCCTCGATGCCTACAACCGGGAGACCGTCCGCCGCGGCCTCCGTGAGCGCCCCCTGCCTGCTACCGTATGATTTATCCCTCTTCCTTTTTGCTGCTCTCGATCGGGCATTCCTCGTTCTGATCATAAAAAGCAGTGCAGGCCAAATCGTCCTTGACCGCCTGCAGCATGGATTTTCCCTTGTCTTGGGCCGGGGCCGCGCCTTCCTCCTTGTCGCTCAAGGGGCAGGGCTCGCCTGCTTCCGCGAAAGAGGCGCAGGCCATGGTGGTCTTGATCTTTTCCGTTGCCGTACATTTTTGATCGCTCATCGTGCCTCCTCCAAGTATGGGTTGCTGATCAACTATTATCTTCATCCTTGCATGCCGGGTCGCCGGTTGTCAATTATTCCCGTGGTCTATGGCCGTTCCAGGCGCAGGATGCGGCCGGCGGTCTCGTCAAGCAAATAGAGCAGGCCGTCCGGCCCCAGGCGGACATCGCGGATGCGGTGGCCGATTTCGGTGAGCAGCCGTTCTTCCCGCACCACTCGTTCGCCGTCCAGTTCCAGTCTGACCAGCATCCTGCCCCGCAGGGCCCCGACAAAGAGATTGCCTTGCCATTGCGGAAACGCCTCGCCGGTGTAAAAGGCCATCCCCGAAGGGGCAATGGAGGGAATCCAGACCCAAAGCGGCGGCTCCACGTCCGCCCGTTCGCTGCCTTCGCCGATCCGGAAGCCGGTCACGTATTCCCGGCCGT
>DIKC01000058.1:1398-1662 GCA_002421565.1 Desulfobulbaceae bacterium UBA5628
GCCAGCCGTAATTGCGGCCGGGCAGAACGACATTGACCTCGTCGCCGCCCTGGGGGCCGTGTTCGTGGGCCCAGAGCCGGCCGCTTTCCGGATGCAGGGCCGCGCCCTGGACATTGCGGTGGCCGTAGGACCAGATTTCGGCCTTGGCGTCCGGCCGGCCGCGGAAGGGATTGTCGGCCGGAATCGTTCCGTCCGGCCGGATGCGGACGATCTTGCCCAGATGGCTGCTGAGATTCTGGGCCCGGTCCCGATGAAAAAAACGCT
>DIKC01000058.1:1716-2719 GCA_002421565.1 Desulfobulbaceae bacterium UBA5628
CCTCGTTCTGGGCAAAGATCCGGGTCACTTCCGTCAGGCGCGGTTTCTCCGGGTCCAGGCGGGCGCGGGCCACGGCGGTGCGGGCTCCCCGCCCAACCGGTTCGGCGTAAGAGAAATAGAGCAGGCCGTCGGTGGCGAAATCGGGACTCAAGGCCACATCCAGCAGGCCGCCCTGGCCCTTGGCGTGAACGGCGGGCAGGCCGCTCAGGGGCCGGGAAACCAGGCCCTCCGGCGTGATCAGGCGTAGCCGGCCGGGCCGTTCGCTAACCAGCATCCGGCCGTCGGGGAGAAAGGCCAGAGCCCAGGGAATTTCCAGGCCGCCCGCCACCTCTACCACCCGGATCGGCCCGGTTTCACTCTCCACCGTGGCAATGGTCTTGGCGGCCCTGGCCGGAGAAAAAAAGAGTGCCGGAATTCCGAATAGAAGCAGCAGCAAGAGATACGGTTGCGGCTTAAACATGGATTTGCCTTCTGATATGATTTTAACAGCAGTAAGGAAGAGTTGAGTTCAGTGTATCACAAATAAGGGTTTGCTATTCTCTCGGGGGTTCAACGGCATTGACAATGGGGCCGGGGGCGGGCTAGCCTGGCAATATGGCCCGGCCCGGCCCGGGCAGACGGCCGAATTCAGCCAAGAAAACTTCCGGGGGATAAAGACGCATGCAAACCTTGTCGGCAACGATTTCCAAACAGGTGGTCATTGTCGGCGGCGGCTTTGCCGGACTCAATGCCGCCAAGGGACTGGGTGATCGGCCCGGGGTCAGGGTCACCCTTATCGACCGGAGCAACCATCATCTGTTCCAGCCCCTCCTCTATCAGGTGGCGATGGCCGCCCTCAGCCCGGCGGAGATCGCCGTCCCGATCCGCCACATCCTGGCCCGTTACCGCAATGTCACGGTGTTGCAGGATGAGGCGGCCTCGGTCGATTTTCCCGGCCGGCGGCTGATCGCCGGGGCGGGCAGCTATGGCTACGATTATCTGATTCTGGCCTGCGGCGCCCGCC